>JAHZKM010000020.1 GCA_022600395.1 Pseudomonadota bacterium
ATTGTCATGATTACTACCTCTTCTAATTCACTAATTTTTATACTCAATTCATTAAAAAAAAATTTAAAAAATTTAATAGTGGACTGTCTTTTGATTAAGAATAACCTTTTTTATATAAAAAAGCACTATTTTTATGAGTTTTTTAGCAGACTTTATTGATAATCACTGCTTAAATGACATTGATTAATTGCTATTTTAAAAAATTTCCGAAATTTATCAAATGACTTATTATTGAGCAAATTTAATAAAATCTTGCTGATCGGCATTCACCTCATTCATGGTTTTAGCCACCGCACCGCAACTAGGTTTCTTAATAGGTCGATGCTGCAGACTAACACCTGGAACAACCCAATCTTGTTTTATTATACGAATCTAATATTATTTTTCACTTGATATAAAACAAGAAAATTAAAAAAAAATGCCGATTAATTAAGCGGCATTTCATAAAAACAACTTTATTGTTTTAAGATTCTTCGGGTTGCGCTTGCGTATCCGAATCATCATTACTTTCTGTTTCGGCAATTTTAGCCACAGAAACTAACTTCTCGCCTTTGGAGATATTGATCAAAGTAACGCCTTGGGTGTTACGACCAATGATTGACACATCTGCTGCTCGAGCTCGAACCAACGTACCTTTGTTAGAAATAAGCATCATTTCATCTTCATCAGTCACCTGAATAGCACCTACTACCTTGCCATTTCTCTCTGAAGTTTTAATTGAAATAACGCCCGAGCCACCACGCGCTTGAGCGCGATACTCTGCTAATTCGGTACGTTTTCCATAACCCTTTTCAGTGGCTGTTAGAATCGGGCTTGATTCATCTGCCACAATCGCAGAGACAATTTCATCATCAATAAGCTTCATGCCGCGAACACCAATGGCGGTTCGGCCGACTGCACGCACATCTGCTTCTTTAAATCGAATCGATTTACCATTAGCAGAAAATAGCATAATATCATTGTCGCCTGAAGTAATTTCAACTCCGACTAGCTTATCATTATCTCTAAGCTCAATAGCAATAATACCGCCCTTTCTTGGACGAGCAAAATTGGTCAGCGAAGTTTTTTTGCAAGTGCCGCTGCTGGTCACCATAAAGACAAACTGATCGTCAGTAAACTCAGACACTGGCAAAATGGCGTTAATTACTTCATCCTTCTCAAGTGGCAATAGGTTAATAATTGGCTTGCCTTTAGCGGTACGTGACGCCATTGGCAATTCATAGACTTTAAGCCAATGAACCTTGCCTGTTGAAGAGAAGCACAGTACAGTAT
Source organism: Pseudomonadota bacterium (assembly GCA_022600395.1). Taxonomy (GTDB): domain Bacteria; phylum Pseudomonadota; class Gammaproteobacteria; order PS1; family Pseudothioglobaceae; genus Thioglobus_A. The sequence goes on from JAHZKM010000020.1 coordinate 1,273, forward strand.
CGTGAGAATTAGCCACAAATAGCTGATCAACAAAATCTTCATCTTTCATTTTAGTGGCCGCTTTACCTTTGCCGCCACGTCGTTGAGCTTGATAATCACTAAGTGATTGTGCTTTCACATAGCCTCCATGCGATAAAGTAACCACACGATCTTCTTGAGCAATCAGATCTTCAAGGGTTAGGTCGATTTTATGTTCAATAATTTGCGTCATACGTGCTGTTGCAAACTCATCACGAATGGCTATTAGCTCGTCACGAATCACTTGCATCAAGCGATCCGGATTTTGCAAAATATCCAGTAAATACTTAATACGCTCTAGTAGTTCATTAAATTCGTCGAATATTTTATCTTTTTCAAGACCTGTTAGACGGTGAAGCTTAAGGTCAAGAATAGCCTGTGCTTGCTTATCTGATAACTGATAATCACCACTAGCTTGCAATCCGAGTTCAGCTGGCAAATCTTCTGGCTTAAACATCGCCATATCGCGATCACCAATTAATTCTTTAATGACTGAACCCTGCCAAGTTATAGCCACTAAAGAAGCCTTAGCTTCAGTTGGATTTGGCGCCGCTTTAATCAGCTCAATAATTTCATCGATATTGTGAAGTGCTACAGACAAACCCTCTAAAAGGTGTGCGCGATTTCTCGCTTTATTTAAATCAAAAATAGAGCGGCGGCTCACTACGTCTCTTCGATGCGCAATAAACGCCTCAAGCACATTTTTAAGCGTCATAAGCTTAGGCATGCCTTTATCAATTGCCACCATGTTAATGCCGAATACAGTCTGCATTTCGGTAAGCTTGTAAAGATTATTAAGCATAACTTCAGGCACTTCACCGCGACGAAGCTCAATTACCATCCGCATACCGTCTTTATCAGACTCGTCTCTTAGACCAGTAATACCATCAATACGCTTATCCTTAACTAGCTCAGCAATCTTACCAATTAATTTAGCTTTATTAACCTGATATGGCAACTCAGTAACCACAATACTTTGCTTGTCTTCACCTTCTACATGCGATACAGATCGCAAGTAAATTTTACCTTTGCCCGTCTCATAAGCTTGACGAATACCACTTGCGCCATTAATAATGCCTGCTGTCGGAAAATCTGGACCTGGCATCACGCTTAATAACTCATCAATACTAACATCTTCATTGTCGATTGTTTTAAGACAAGCCTCAACAACTTCGCCTAAATTATGAGGCGGGATATTGGTTGCCATACCAACAGCAATACCAGATGAGCCATTAACTAATAAATTTGGTACACGGGTTGGCAGAACACTTGGTTCTGACTCTGAGCCATCATAATTATCGATGAAATCAACCGTGTCTTTTTCAAGATCGCGCAATAACTCATGAGATAGTTTGGTCATGCGGATTTCTGTATAACGCATAGCTGCTGCTGAATCACCGTCAACTGAACCAAAGTTACCCTGACCATCTACTAAGATATTGCGCATTGAGAAAGGCTGTGCCATTCGAACAATAGTGTCATAGACAGCAGTATCACCATGCGGGTGGTATTTACCAATCACGTCACCAACAATACGGGCTGATTTTTTGTAAGCTTTATTGTAGTCGTTGCCAAGTACATCCATCGCGTATAGTACCCGACGATGTACTGGCTTAAGACCGTCTCGAACATCTGGTAATGCGCGCCCAACAATAACACTCATAGCGTATTCCAAATAGGAATCACGCATCTCATCTTCAATAGTAACGATTGGGAAAGTAGGCTCGAAAACTTCTGGATTTTCAGTGTTCATCGTATCATCTGACATACAAAAAATTGCTTAATTAAACGAGCTTTTATTGTACCCTAAACGGCTGAATTATCACACTAAAAATGTGTAAATAAGATGAGGATTTTACAAAAAATTTAAATAGTTAAATTTAAGTTAAATCAATTGGTTAGGTGTTTTTGGTGTGTACGGATTGTGCCAGCATTTTAAGCAGGGTTTCAGTATCTTCCCAATTAATACAACTATCAGTCACACTCACGCCATATTTAAGCGAATCTAGTGGTCCAACAGCTTGATTGCCTTCGTTAATATTTGACTCAATCATCACGCCAAATATTTTGTCAGAACCCGATGCAATCTGCTCTGCGACATTCGCACCTACTTTTAATTGGTTCTTAAATTGCTTTTCACTATTAGCATGTGAAAAATCAACCATTACACGATGATTTAATCCTTCGCTTGACAATTGCTCAGAAGCACTATTAACATGACTCTGCTCGTAATTAGTACCGTCTGCTCCACCACGCAAAATAATATGCGTACTTTCATTGCCAGATGAAGTGTAATGACTCACACCTCCCTCTTTGTTAACAGACAATAAATGATGCGGACTACCAGCAGATTTAATGGCGTCAATTGCAACCCTAAGCGAGCCAGTTGTGCCATTTTTAAAACCTACTGGACAGGATAAAGCCGAAGCCAGTTCACGATGTGATTGGCTTTCTGTAGTACGTGCACCGATCGCACCCCAAGAAATCAAATCAGAAATATATTGCGGGGTAATTAGATCAAGATACTCCACAGCAACAGGCATATCCATGTCGGCAATATCGGTGAGTAAATGGCGAGCAATTTTTAAACCTTTATCGATATTAAAACTCTCATCCAAATCTGGGTCATTGATCAAACCTTTCCAGCCGATAGTTGTGCGTGGCTTCTCAAAATACACGCGCATAACGATAAACAAGTCTTCTTTTAATTCTTCGCGCAATGCCACTAATTTTTTAGCGTACTCACGCGCAGCAACAGAATCATGAATAGAACAAGGACCAACGATTACCATTAGACGTTTATCTTGGCCCGTTAAAATATTAGCAATGGTTTCACGCGCTTGAAAAATACCGACAGAACCTTGCTCACTTAAAGGATATTTTCCCATTAGCTCGTTAGGCGCCATAATTGGCGCACTGGAGGTTATTCTTAGATTGTCAGTATTGTATTTCATAGACTTATTTCTGATTTTCAATCAAAGCATAGGCTGAGTGATTGTGAATTGATTCAAAATTTTCAGACTCCAGTCGGTAGTAATTGATATTGTCATTGGTGTTTAAATCAACAGCAATATCACGTACTAAATCCTCAACAAATGCAGGGTTATCATACGCTCTTTCAGTGACCACTTTCTCATCTTCTCGCTTTAGAATTGCATACAATTCACAAGAGGCTTTTTTCTCAGCAAGATCAATCAAATCCTCTAAGTACAAAGTTTTTCCAACCGCCGCTTTAGCTTTAATAGTAATGTGAGAACGTTGATTATGTGCACCATATTTGGAGATACTCTTAGAACAGGGGCACAGACTTGTGACTGGTACCACTACCTTCATCATTGTCTCCATGACACCTTTATCAAGAGAGCCATACAATGTCACTTGATAGTCCATCATTGACTCAACACCAGATGATGGCGCTTTTTTCTTTCGAAAAAATGGAAAATCTAAAATAATGTGCGCTGTTTCAGACTCTAACCGATCGCGAACTTTTTCGATAATTTTGCCAAAATTGCTACTACTAAATTCACACGGTCCTTCGTTTAAAATTTGAATAAAACGTGACATATGTGTGCCTTTGACATTTTCAGGCAAGGTTACTGTCATGGTGAAATTACCCACTGTTGGCGACTTATTACCGTCACGATCTACATACGTAATCGGGTGTGAAATATCTTTAATACCAACTCTATCAATAATAATTTGACGGGTATCTAGTTTATTTTGAGTATCAGGTAAATCACAAGATTTCATGATCAATCCTCCGAATAAGTAACAGATGCTCTAAGCGTTTCCCAAATGGTAACCTCTTTAACTCGAACATCTTGATTATTAATTAATTGACCCACCTCATCGTAAAAATATTTAGCAATATTTTCAGCGGTTGGGTTGAGCTCATCAAAAGGTGCCACCTCATTTAAGTACTGATGATCTAGCCTTTTAATAACTACTTTAGTTTGTTTTTTAATTTCTCGAAAATCAATCGCCATGCCGATATCATCTAAAACTTTTGAGGCGACAAGCACTTCAACCTGCCAATTATGACCATGCAAGCGGGAGCAATCTCCAGGGTAATCTCTCAGCGAGTGGGCTGAGGCAAAATCTGTAACAATTTTTAGGACGAACATTTCGGAAAAATTGGCAAAAGGATTAATTATACCTTTGATAGAGGGGCAATTACACCTTGAATAACAGTGTGATTGTTACTCAATTGCCTCAAGTGAATCAACACCGTGATAACCTTTAGGCAGCAAGTTGCCACGTCGAGCTCTAGAGCTAATGTAATTAGTTAAATCTTGGAACTTAATCGTTAGATGACGCTTGCCTGCGTAAACTTTAAGATTTTGCGTTTCCAACAAGACGCAGATACTAACCACAAACTCCTCTCTAGCTTTAAGATCTTTGGCAGGAATTTGAATAAGCTTATTACCTTTACCTTTAGACAAAATCGGCAATTCGGACACTAAGAACACTAATAATCTTCCACGATTAGTTGCAACAGCGACATACTGGCTATCTAGATCTTGAACGCTAATTACCTTCATCACCTTGGCACCATTTGGCACGCTTAACGAAGCTTTACCCGCTTTTTTCTTTGAAAGTAAATCACCAATCGTGCCAATAAATCCATAGCCTGCATCAGAAGCCAGCAAAATATGTTGTTCATCTTCTCCCATTACAACATCTATAAATTTTGCTTCAGCTGGTGGAGAAAGTCGGCCAGTTAATGGCTCGCCTTGACCTCGTGCACTTGGCAATGAGCTGGCTAGTAGCGAATAAGAACGCCCTGCAGAATCGATAAAGATTGCGTTTTTATTGCTACGCCCTTGAACACTAGTTAAATAGTTATCACCTGATTTATAATTTAAAGTTGTTGGATCAATATCATGGCCTTTAGCGCTTCTAACCCAGCCCTTATCACTTAATACCACCGTAACATTTTCAGCTGCTACTAAATCATCTTCATTGAATGCTTGCGCAACACTAACGTCTGTTTTAATACAAGACCTGCGCTCATCGCCAAAATCATTAATAATAGCTTTTAGCTCTTTTTTAATATAAGTTTTGAGGCGTGTATCGCTTGAGAGTAATAACTCTAATTTTTCTTTCTCAGCGTTCAGCTCTTCTTGCTCAGATTGAATTTTTACTTCTTCGAGCTTCGCTAGATGGCGCAACTTAAGCTCTAAAATCGCCTCAGCCTGAATCTCGCTCAACTTAAAATTCGCCATTAAAATTGGCTTAGGCTTGTCATTTTCTCGAATAATAGCAATCACTTCATCGATATTCAAGAAAGCAACCAGTAAACCTTCCAAAATATGTAAGCGTGCCAAGATTTTATCCAAACGAAAATTAAGTCGCTTGGTAACAACCTGTGTTCTATAGATTAGCCACTCTTTAAGCATTGGCACTAAAGGCTTAACTTGAGGCTTGCCATCTAGGCCAATCACGTTCATATTAACGCGATAGTTTTTCTCCAGATCAGTAGTGGCAAATAAATGCAGCATTAAGCTATCTACATCTACTCGATTAGAGCGTGGCACAATAACAATACGAGTTGGGTTTTCATGATCTGATTCATCACGAATATCGTCTACTAATGGTAGTTTTTTTGTTCGCATTTGTCCCGCTATTTGGGCAATTACTTTAGAGCCAGAGGTTTGAAAAGGTAAAGTTTCAATGACAATATCGCCACTTTCTTTTTGATAAGTCGCACGCATCTTAACTGAGCCATGACCAGTTTCATAAATTTGTCTTAAATCTTTAGCGCTAGAAACAATATTGGCATGAGTCGGATAATCTGGTGCTGGAATGATTTTCATAATCTCATCCAAATCACTCGAAGGCTTATCTAACAGCTGAATACAAGCGTTGACCACTTCTGTTAAATTATGCGGTGGCACATCTGTTGCCATACCAACAGCAATACCCGATGTACCATTAAGCAACAAGTTTGGCACTTGGGCTGGTAAGTTTTGAGGCTCTTGCAGCGAACCATCAAAATTATCTGTCCAAGTCGCTGTACCTTGATTTATCTCTGAGAGCAGCAAATCTGCATAACGCGACAACTTGCTTTCAGTGTAGCGCATCGCAGCAAACGATTTTGGATCATCCGGTGCGCCCCAATTACCCTGACCATCAATAAATGGATAGCGATAAGAAAACGGCTGCGCCATAAGCACCATCGCCTCATAACAAGCGCTATCACCATGCGGATGAAATTTACCCAATACATCACCCACAGTACGAGCAGATTTTTTAAACTTAGCGGTTGATTTCAACCCTAGCTCACTCATTGCAAAAATAATACGTCGCTGTACTGGCTTGAGACCGTCGCCTACAAACGGCAAGGCGCGGTCAAGAATGACATACATTGAATAATCAAGATAGGCACGCTCAGAAAACTCTGCAACGCTTTGCTGCTCAAGACCGATTTGGCTCATTTTCCCCCTGGAAATAAATCACTTTTACATAAAAGTTTTGAGCTATTTTAATGCAACTTTCAGAAGAGAAAGGCTAATTTACGCAAAGTCTTCAGTGGTCACACATGAACAAAAAAGATTTCGATCGCCATAGACGTTGTCGATTCGCTTAACAGGCGGGAAGTATTTATTTCCCACTAATGATTCAACTGGATATAACGCCTCTTGCCTTGTATACGGGTATATCCATTCACCACTCATCTCATGCGCTGTATGTGGCGCATTTTTAAGTGGGTTATTGTCTTTATCCCAACGACCATCGATCACCTTTTGAATTTCATCGTGAATGCTCACCATTGCTGTAATAAAGCGATCTATCTCACGTTTTGATTCACTTTCTGTTGGCTCGATCATTAGTGTGCCCGCTACTGGAAAACTCATGGTTGGAGAATGAAATCCGTAATCCATTAAGCGCTTGGCAATGTCCTCTTCTGAAATACCACTTTGTTCCTTTAAGGGGCGAATGTCTATAATACACTCGTGCGCCACCATACCTTGATCTCCACGATACAAAATTGGAAAGCTTTGCGCAAGAGCATTAGCAATATAGTTAGCGCTCACAATGGCTACTTCAGTTGAGCGCTGCATTCCGTATTTACCCAAGAGCTTAATATAACTCCAAGAGATTGGCAAAATTGAAGCAGAGCCATACATAGCAGCAGATACAGCGTTTGAATCTTTCTCTAATGGATTACCTGGCAAAAACTCAGCCAAATGCGCCTTAACACCGATTGGCCCCATACCCGGGCCACCACCACCATGCGGTATAGCAAAAGTTTTATGAAGATTAATATGCGACACATCTGCGCCAAACTCGCCCATGCGAGTCACGCCTACCATTGCATTTAGGTTCGCTCCATCTAGATAGACTTGACCACCATTGGCGTGAATAATATCGCAAATTTGTTTAATCTCCACTTCAAATACACCATGTGTTGATGGGTAGGTCACCATAATGGCGGAGAGATTATCCGCATGCTTTTCGACTTTAGCCTTTAGATCGTCAATATCAATATTACCCGATTCGTCGCATTTAACAATTACCACTTTCATGCCTGCCATAATCGCACTAGCTGGGTTGGTACCATGTGCTGAGGATGGAATTAGGCAGATATTGCGGTGTGTGTCACCGCGCGAATCATGGTAGGCATGAATAGCAAGCAATCCTGCAAACTCACCTTGAGAGCCAGCATTAGGCTGCAAAGAGACCGCATCATAGCCTGTAACTTCACACAAAGAGTGTTCCAAGTCTTTAAATAACTGTTGGTAACCTTTGGTCTGCTCAATTGGTGCATAAGGATGCATTTTTGAAAAACCTGGCAAACTAATCGGATACATTTGTGTCGCTGCATTAAGTTTCATCGTACAAGAGCCAAGTGCAATCATGGAATGGTTAAGCGCAATATCTTTGTTCTCTAAGCGCTTTAAATAACGCATCATTTCAGTTTCGCTATGATAATCGCTAAACACCGAATGCGTTAAATATGGAGATTGTCGCATCAGATGCTCAGACAATATACTCTCTGAGTTTGTTAATTCATTTACCGAAAAAATATTCAAAAGGTTTAATAATTCCGTCTCGGTGGTAGTTTCATCTACTGCAATACTCAACTGAGTATCACTTAACAAACGCAGGTTAATTCCTGCTTGTTGTGCATGCGCAAACAATGTTGGCGCTTTATCTGTATTGATTGTAATCGTATCAAAAAACTGTTTAGCCACCAATTCAAACCCAACAGCTTGTAAGCTCGCTGCAAGACTAGACGCCTTAGCATGAACCTTTTTAGCAATTTTTTTAAGTCCTGCCGAACCATGATAAATACCGTAAGCTGCTGCCAATACAGCCAATAAAACTTGCGCCGTACAAATATTACTAGTGGCTTTGTCACGACGAATATGCTGCTCACGTGTTTGCAAAGACATACGCATGGCTGGATTGCCCAAAACATCTTGTGAAACACCAATAAGACGTCCTGGCACCATGCGCTTAAACTCATCACGCGTGGCTAAATAGGCCGCATGTGGGCCACCAAAACCCATTGGCACACCAAAGCGCTGCGAGTTACCCACTGCAATATCAGCACCCATTTCAGCCGGTGTTTTAATCAAAGCTAATGCCAGAATATCACAAGCTACAATAGTTAACACGCTATTTTCTTTGGCTTTGGCAATATCATCAGTTAAGTCACGCACCTCACCATTCGTACCTGGAGACTGCATAAGTACAGCAAAACAATCAGAAAAATCATTATTTTGAGTATCTTCTACAACTAATTCAATACCAAGTGGCTTAGCGCGCGTTTGCAAAATAGTGATTGTTTGAGTATTAGTATTACTATCAATTAAAAATCGATTAGACTTATTTTTTCGATTGGCGCGTCTAGCCATTACCATTGCCTCAGCACAAGCAGTTGGCTCATCAAGCAAAGAAGCATTAGAAATATCCATTCCTGTTAAATCGATAATCATTTGCTGAAAATTTAACAACATCTCTAATCGGCCTTGAGAAATTTCTGCTTGGTATGGCGTATAAGCTGTATACCAACCAGGATTTTCTAAAATACTACGCTGAATAACGCTAGGCATTAATGTACCGTAATAACCTTGGCCAATAAAATTCGTGGCCAATATATTTTCACCTGCAAGCTTGGCCGCAAGCGCCAAACTATCTCTCTCTGTTAATCCTTCATCTACATCCATACGATTGCCAAATAAAATTGATTCTGGCACGGTTTTGGCAACCACTTCATCGACTGTTTTGCAGTTAATGCTATTTAACATAGAGGTTATGTCATCAGCACTTGGACCAATATGTCTGTCTAAAAATTCATTGCTCATAGGATTTTCAATATTAAAAATAAACTCAAGATATAAATTTTATCTTATTTAAGATGAGTAATTTTGATAGATAATGTTATAAAAAATAAGACTTTATATTATAAAAAACTTAATTTTTAGAACACTCTGCTATAGTTAACCTGGTGGCCAAGATAATGAACGCCCGCCTAAACAATGTAGATGAATATGGTAAACCGTCTGCCCACCATCCTTATTACAATTCATCACAACACGATAGCCGTCATCTGCAAAGCCTAAATCTTGAGCGATTTTGCTAGCTGTTAGAGTTAGTTTGCCAATTAAAGCTGAATCATTAGCATCATTAATAGTGGCAATATGTTTCTTTGGAATTACTAAAAAATGATGCGGTGCTTGAGCGCCAATATCATGAAATGCCAGTACATCCTCATCTTCAAAAATCTTATTAGCAGGAATATCACCTTTAATAATTTTGCAAAACAGACAATCAGACATGACTATAAACCTTGTAATTGAGTTTTATACAACTTATTGATACTGACGCAAATACCACCAGCCAAATACTTTTTTAGCAATGTGCATAAGTCTCAAATTTGGCAGTATTAGCCCGCCTTTCAAATTTCGAGACACGTACATACCCTTATTATTCGAATCCACAATACACATAAGTTCAACCTTAAACGTATGGCTAGAGGCCTCTCCATTAAGATTATCTAGTGCATTTTTTGCAGCAGCTGCTGCTTGAAGATCGGCCATATGAGCTTGCTTTGGCATCCAATCCGGTCCTGGGAAAGAGCCCGAATCACCTGCAACAAAAACCTTGTTAGTATTTTCTACTTCACAAAATTTATTTGCCTTTAATAGTCCGCCTTCACTACGAGTAAGATCGGTACTATCAAACCAAGTATTGCCTGTCATGCCAGGCATAAATAAAATTAAATCAGCAGCAAATTCTCCGCCCTCAGTCACCACTTTGTCAGTGGTAAATTCTTTCATTTTTTGACCAAGATGTGTGGTGATATTGCGCTTTTTCATTTCTGACAACAAACCGTCAACTGCCTTTTCACCTAAACGTGCACCAGGTTTAGCAGCTGGCGTAAAAAAGTTTAAATTAAACTGATCACGCCTACCCTCGGCACGAAGTTGCGTATCTAGTCCAAACAAAAATTCAAACATTGGTCCTCCGCGCATCGCGCTCGGCTCTTTTGGATTACCCGAAAAACCAACAGCTATACTGCCGCTTGTCATCGCTTTAACTCGATCGCGAATTTGTTCAGCAGCGCTCAGTCCTTCACATGGAGTGATCGCATGCTCGATACCTGGTAGCTTTTTAATAAAGCGCCCGCCTGAAGCGATAATTAGTGCATCATTTGCATAGGTGCCAATCGGCGTTATGACTGATCGACCCTGGTTTTCAAGACCAGTGACTTCGCTCGCAATATGTTGCACCTTCATACGCTTAAAGAAATTATCAAGCGGGATTACAATATCTTTTTTGCTAGCAGCACCTGAAGGTATCCAAATTAAGCTAGGCATATAGACTAACTCTGCTTTGGGAGAAATCAAGGTTATTTCAGCGGTTTTATCTTGCTTTCGAATAGTTCTAACGGCCGTTAGACCGGCAAAACCTGAACCAATTATAGTAATTTTATGCATTTTAAAAAATCTCTAAGTTATGTGATGTCATGGTACTCACATTGGCAATTGCGCCAAATCTTTCCATATTTTTAGGCCAGCTCTTTCTTGCTTCTAGCTGTTGCCTAAAATTTTGCTGGTGTGTCTCACTTTGCCATTTTACTAGACAATAAACCCGTGCATTTTCATCAATACCAGAATCACGAGAAATAAAGCCATCAGCCTGAGCAATATCCTCATCAATTTCTTGGGACAAAGTCTTCCAATCATTCAACAAGCTTTTGTCGTTTAATTCAAATGACAACATTATAAGAAACCCACTCATACACTTATCTTTCTATTTATTATGACAAAAATGACCGCTATCTGGCTCTTCAACACTTTTAGCAATACTGTCTACAAATGCTTGTAATTCGTCAAATTCTAACACATTTAGAATGCGAGTAACCGTATTAGGATCCACTCGAAGCGTACAGATATTGCCATCTTTGAGTTTAACTTCCATACCCGCAGCATTCATCACCAGTGCATCATCAGTTAGCTCAAGCATCTCTTCTAGCTCATCTTGTAAGTCATCATACAAATGTTGCAATTTGTTTAGCGCGCCATCATTTGTATCATCTGCAATTGAGACAATCTCCCCTTGCACAGAACCAAAACTGTCATCATTTTCAGACTGGTAGCTGATACCCACCTTTGCAAGATGGTCTTTGAATTTGCCTGATAATCTGGAATCAAAAAATATATAATCTAACATTATTTTGTTTAATTTTTTAAGGATATTTTAATGCTAGATCAAACTGCTTTAGAGACTTTATTTATAAACGCACGTAGCCACAACGGCTGGCTTAAAGAGGATGTAACCGATGAGCAAATTCAGAAAATTTATGATTTAATGAAATTCGGCCCTACTGCTGCTAACAACTCGCCTGCTCGCATTACTTTTGTCAAATCAGATGCCGCAAAGCAACAGCTCAAAGCTCATCTAGATGAAGGCAATGTAGATAAAGCTATGGCGGCACCTGTGGTGGCAATTATTAGTTATGACACAGAATTTTATGAAAAACTGCCTTTTTTATTCCCACATACCGATGCGAAAAGTTGGTACGCAGGCAATGATGCAAAAATTAAATCTGCAGGAGAGATGAATGCTACCTTGCAAGGCGCATACTTTATGATGGCAGCACGCGCAGTTGGGCTGGATTGCGGTCCAATGGGTGGTTTTAATAGTAATACTTTAGATAATGAGTTTTTTCCTGATGGCAAAACCAAATCTATCTTTCTTTGCGCTATTGGACAAGGCGATGCAAGTAAAATTTTCCCAAGAAGTCCTCGTTTAAGCTTTGATGAAGCTTGCAATATCATCTAAAAAATCTAGCAAATTTTACTTGAACCCCCCTTGCGGGGGCTCAAATAGCCTACTAGGCATGCTAAAAACAAACAAAAACCCCTTTAAAACCTTGTTTTAAAGGGGTTTTTAACGTTAATAACGCTTAACGCTTCACTCAATTTAAAAATTTGTCAAATTTTCATAATGACTATTGATCATCATTTTTCTGTTCAATATTTCTTGGTGGGCAGCCATTATGCAATAGCCATTTATCTTCATGTCCAATCGCTTTGGCAAAAGCGGGAATTTCACATTCTTGTGCGGTTTTCTCATCTTTAGTTAACGCCTTTTCATCTTTATCATTATCACTCAGTCCAAAAACAGCAATCGCACCTAGAACAATTAACGTCCATGAGATAGTAAACAATATTCTAATTCCTTTCATGCTAAAACTTTCTGCCAATTAATAATCAAATTCCATTTGTTCAAATACCCATTGGGCATTTCTCACAGCAATTGATTCATGGCCGGTTAAAAAATCAAACTTTGATTGATCTATTTGGCTGGCTTTTAGCATGTCGCCATCTTGTTCTAAAATTTTGGCGATTTCCGTATTTAAAAATTTTAAATACTGCTGGGTATTTTTAGTAGCTGTGGGCAAATCAGATACTTGGCCGTGGCCAGGTACAATATGCTTTGGCTGAAAACTAGCCATTTTTTCAAAAACATCTACCCAGCTCTGAGAATTTCTAGCAGGGCCAACACCTAACATTCTATCGTTAAAGACAATATCACCTGTAAACATAATGCCTTGACTCGGCATATAGGCAAAAATATCACCAACTGTATGCGCTGGCCCAAAATAATAAAGCTCTAATTTAACCTCGCCCAACTCCACTACCTTCTCGTGCTCGAAAACTTCGCTTGCTAACACCGGATGGGTATCTTTTAAACTTTCGCCAATCAGTCCGCCCAGTCTATTTAGATGATAATCAGTTCTAGCTTTTTGATCCATTTGCGCCTTGCTTGAAGCAATAATTCTAGCGCCCAATTTTTGGAAATAATCATTACCCAACCAACGGTGATCCTGCCCACCTGTGTTGATCACAATTTTAATAGGTTGGTCTGTCAATGTTTGAATGGTTTGATGAATTTCTTGGGCGCCTAAATAGCTGGCACCAGAATCTATTAAGATAACGCCTTCACGAGTAACAACCACTCCATGAGTTGAATTATTGCCAAAATTCGTTGGCGATCTTTGCGTAGTTTCACCCACTAAAGCATAAACATTATCAGCCACTTTTTGCACTTTGAGTGCGGCTTGGGCGCTTAGCGTTGTTGAAATTAATATAAACAAGGTTAACAAGTATTTCATTTTATTCTCCAAACATTAAAAATTTAAATATGTCGCCAAATGCCAAATAAATAATGGCTAATATTGTCAAGCTAAACACAACTTTTTGAGTCGTATTTAACATTTGAATAGGAGCTCTAGATCTGTTTAAATCACACGCATCACCCGGACAATGTTTCACTTTTTGTGTATGCAACGCATTATAAATCTTACAACCTGCGCAAATGCCAAAAACTGCTTCAAAAAATAATAAGCTTAGACACAAAGCACAGGTCAAAATGTTAATTGGGCCACGAATATCATTTAACACAATCAAATAAAACATAATAACTGCCAAGCCAAAGCCAATACTCCATGCCCATCTTTTAGGCTTAGCATCGGTGTATTCTGGCTTTTGGTTATTGACCATCCAACGCCCAACAACCATCGAAGGAGCGTATTTAGGATTGACAAAAATTCGCATAAAAAAATCTAACAAAAAAACCGAAACCATCAGCTTGGTCGTTTCATTATTGCCGGTTAAAAAGCCGTTCATAAACGCCATAAAAGCAAATAAAAAAACAATACCAGCGGCTGCTCTAACCTCTCGTTCGTTAAAGACGCGAATTTCATAGCCACTGACTTGTTCGCCAAATTTAATCATTAATATTCGCTTTTTTTATTTCTCAACTAATCATACACAAAACTTAGGGGTATAAGTGGTTTTCAATTAGACCACTTGCCCCGCTGCCCAGCCAGATGACCAAGCCCATTGGAAGTTGTAGCCTCCGAGCCAGCCAGTGACATCGACGGTTTCACCAATAAAATATAAGCCAGGCTGTTTGCTTGATTCTAGAGTCTTAGAAGAGAGCTCATCAGTTGCTACACCACCCGTACATACTTCCGCTGTTCGCAACCCTTCCGTACCACTAGGCACCAACATCCAATGATTTAGGCAGTGGCCGAAAGCTTTAAGATCATGCTGATTAATCTCACCTAAAGTCTCTTCTGCTAATGCTTTTGTGCTTAGCGTATTAGCTAGCCGCTCAGCCAAGCGTTTAGGGAAAAATTCACCCAAAATGGTTTTAAGCTCAGCCTTGCCTCGTGTTTGTTGTTTATTCAATAAATACTTGCTTGCATCTACATCTGGCAATAAGTTAATCTCAATCGCATCACCCTCGTGCCAATAAGAGGATATTTGTAAGATAGCTGGCCCACTTAATCCCCGATGAGTAATTAGTAGTTGCTCTCTAAAACTAGCTTGATGACAACTCACAATAGCTTCGAGTGAAAGCCCAGAAAGGTCTTTAAAGTAGGTATTAATATCGTGTTGATGAAATGTAAGCGGCACCAAAGCAGGCTTAAATTCAACCGACTTTAGCCCAAATTGTTTGGCGACTTGCAAGCCAAAATCACTCGCACCCATTTTCGGAATACTAGGCCCGCCTGTTGCTATTACGAGTGATTCAGTCTGAAAACTACCTTGATTAGTTTCCAAGGTATAGCTTACTTCAAATGTAATTTGACTGATTTCACATGCCAACTTTAACTCTGCCTGTGCACACTCATCTAACAACATGCTCAATACAGAGCCTGATTTTTGATCACAAAATAATTGCCCCAAAGTTTTTTCGTTCCAACTTAGTTGGGCAGACTCAAGTAGCGCTATAAAATCCCATTGTGTATAGCGTGATAGGGCGGATTTGCAAAAGTGAGGGTTGTTAGATAGGTAAGACTCTGGTTCAATATACAGGTTAGTAAAGTTGCATCGACCACCACCAGAAATAAGGATTTTCTTGCCAGCTTTGTTAGCTTTATCAAGAATAAGAACGCTGCGTTTGCGTTTTTGAGCTTCAATGGCACACATTAATCCTGCAGCGCCTGCGCCAACTATAATAACATCATATGTTTTTAAATTAGCTTCCAAAGGGGCAAAAACTCCCAAGTTGACTACCAATCAGATAGTCTTGTTGATCGGGTACGCTAGCAGTATTTAGCTCATGTGAATAGTTGTTGCAAACCACAACAGTTATGTCAGCAATAATTACATAGTGTCTTATCAAAGTAATGTTTTAATGGTGTTAACAATAGAGGGTTCATCCCATTCTAGCGCACCACGATAGGTATAACGAATAATACCATTTTGATCTAATAGAAAGTTAGATGGATAAGCATACACACCCCAATCTTGAACTGCCTGACCAGAGTCATCTAACAAGATAGGTAGATCAAATTTGATGCGTTTTTTAAATTCATTAATCTCGCTTGCTGATTCACCGACATTGACAGTAATAATTTTAAAATTTTGTGTTTTTAACTGCTCACCTAACCTAACCAAAGAAGGAATTTCTTTGATACAAGGCTTACACCAACTTGCCCAAAAATTAAGCAAAACAACTTGACCTTTGTAATCATTTAATTTGATTTGTTGACCTTGAATATTTTTGAGTTGCAGTGCCATTTGTCTTTTGCCTTTATAAGGCTTAAGTATTGGCTCGCTAAAAGCGCTATTGTTTTTAGTAGCTGTGTCCTTTGCAAGTGTTATAGGAGACATAGATTTAACGCTAGAAAGCAAACTGGTTGCTTGAAGGTAAGTATTGCTCAAATCGGCTTTAGCTTTCAAATCTGTTTGCGTTAAATCTTCCTCATTACGCATATGGAAGCCGCCACTAACATCCTTTAAGCGGTGAACAAATACTGAGCTACCTCCTAATTTTAGGATTTTTACAATCTCTTCTGCCCGAAAATACTTAGTACTATACTGTGGCAAAATCATATAAACAGGAAGATTGCTTGCCTTAGCTACTGCCACATAATCAGCTTTGGCTCCGAGCAAAGGCTTACCTTTAATAAGATGTGGTGAATGAAAAATATGACCTTTTAAATAACGACTATCAGGATTTTTTAACTGCCATTGATGCGCTGCTTTTAAGGCGAGCTGCGCCCCTCTACCTGAGGTGATAAAAAACAACTGCTTAAAACCTTTACTTTGAGTTAGGCTAATAAGTTCAACTAAATCATCAATGCTAAATTTATCAATACTACTACGGTGCTTAGCCACCATATAACTAGTATGCAAATCAAGTGCCCAGACATCAGACCCTTCAAAAGCTAATTGTTGAGCAGTAGAGATATGGCCTTTTCCAAAACCACGTTCTGATGGTAAGTAAAGATACAAAGTATTGCCATCAGCATTAAAAGTATCAGCAACAATAGTTTCGCCAGAACTGAGCGTCAATTCAATTTTATCATCAGCTGTAACAAATGATGATAGCAACATAAAGAGAGTAAAAATCCATTTCATTGGTGGTTGTATAGCTCCAAAATATAATACAAAATCATGCCTTCAGATGAACGAGACGGGCCAAGGACTTTAGCAGCATACAGATTATTCTTAGGATCTGATTGTTTAATTGCTTGCTCAATATTCTCAACAATTTCTACATTATTAGCAGGTACTCTCTCACGCTTCACCCGAGGAATACGCACAACTGCATACTGCTCAGTAACAACTTTAATGCTTGGATGTGGATCTAGCGAATAGCCTTTCATAATTTTTGAGTCACAATTTTCGAGCCACACACTTGATTAGCAGGTACAGCAACATGAATTTTAGCAGGGAGTGATAGCTCCATCGCATTAACCCGACGAACGAATTCCGCCTGATTAACACTGTTGCCAATCATTTCATTAAAAACTTTTTCTTCCCAAATAGAGCTAACCGTCCGCCCCCCATAATCATGCGCTGGATAAACCAAGGTAGAGTCAGGCAGGCTAAACAAATATTGAATAGAGCTAAAAAGCTTCTCAGGCGAACCTCCTTGAAAATCACAACGACCACAACTTCGAATTAACAATGCGTCACCTGTAAATACTTTGTCGTCAATCACGTACGACATACAACCATCCGTATGCCCAGGTGTCGACATTGCTTTAATTTGATATTGACCAAATTTTAAATGCTCGCCATCTTTAATTAAAATATCCGCACAAGCAACAGGATTAGTATCGCCCAGTACAATTTTCGCCTGACTAAAATGCTCTTTTAAAGGGCATGAGCTGGTGATATGATCTGCATGAATATGGGTTTCAATAATGTATTTAAGGTTTAATCCAAGCTCTTCAATGAGGCCAATATCTCGTTGTTTAGTTTCACTAACAGCGTCGATAATCACCGCTTCTTTGGTTTGGGCATCAGCCAACAAATAAGTATAGGTTGAGCTTTCTTTTTCAAATAAAGGTCTAAAAATTAAACTCATGGCAAGACCTTTTTAAAAGGCTTAACCACAACACTCGCATAAGCACCAGATTTCATATAAGGATCGGCATCTGCCCATGCCTGAGCATCTGCCAAACATTCAAATTCTGCTACCACCAGTGAACCGGTAAAGCCTGCCTCTCCTGGATCAACATTATCGATTGCTGGATGAGGGCCTGCTAGAATTAACCGGCCCTCACTTTGTAATGCTTTAAGTCGTTCAATATGCGCTGGACGCACTGATAGTCTTTTATCTAATGAATTATCCACATCTTGGGAAATAACAGCATATAGCATGGGAACTCTCCTTATATTTCTAATATATCTTGCATTGAATACAAACCGGCAGGCTTGCTTTTAAGCCAGACTGAAGCTCGCACCGCACCATTGGCAAAAGTCAGTCTAGATGAAGCTTTATGAGTGATTTCTACACGCTCGCCTTCCATAAAAAAACTCACCGTGTGCTCGCCCACAACATCACCTCCACGAATGGTTGAAAAACCAATGGTTTGACGATCACGTGGCTGTTCAATACCTTCACGCCCATAGATGGCGCATTTGGACAAATCTCTGCCTAAAGCATTTGCTACTACCTCGCCCATCTTAAGCGCTGTTCCTGAAGGAGCATCTACTTTATGGCGATGGTGCGCCTCAACAATCTCAATGTCAGATTCTTCACCAATGACTTTAGCAGCCATTGCTAATAATTTAAGTGACAAGTTCACACCAATACTCATATTAGGAGCAAATACTACTGGGATTTTCTGAGCAGCACCATTAATCGCTTCAAGCCCTATCTCATCAAAGCCTGTTGTGCCAATCACCATAGCTTTGTTCGCTTGCTTACAAATCTCTAAATACTTAAGCGTTGCTTCAGGGCGTGTGAAATCAATCACTACATCAAATTGATCAATCACGCTATTTAGATCATCACCTTTATCCAAGCTCACACCTAATGTGGCCTTATCTGACTGATTGATCGATTCAATAATCACTTGACCCATTCGCCCCGAGGCGCCCACAACTGCAATTCTTATCATTTTATTTCTCTTTCAAAGTTTAATTTGGTTTAGCTATTCAGGTCTTGATCTTAAATATACAGGATATTTGTACTTGCCTTTTTTAGTGAAACCGTAATATTTGAAGGTAATTTTACTACCAATAGCCGGTGGATTAGCTCTGTCTTTATCTTTAAAGCCGGAGCCAATTTTTAATTGTTTGCCATCTTGAGTTTGGCAAAGAACGGAACCCATCTTTCCAAGGTATTTGCCTGCTCCCGGTAGAATTTCTGATACTCTACACTCGGTGTCAAAATATTGCTTAACTTTAAGAGCAGAAGACAGTCTTCCAGTTTCATACAAAGTTTTAGGGTTTCGAACCACAACACCTTCGCCTTTACCGCTCACTACTTGTTGCAAAAAATCTTGTAAATGCTGCTGACTTTTAACAACCGTTTGTTTAAGAATTTTTAGATGGGCAATAGGGTTTTCAGACAAATAAGTCTTGAGAACAGCTAGTCTTTCTGGCAAGCCACCTGTTTGATTTGGTACTTCAAAAATATGATGCGTTATATCTTTCCAACGATCATCAGAGTTTTTGGAACGAACAATTGAACTAATATTTTCAAAATCATCACGTTTTGTCCAAAGCTCGCCGTCAATTGCAAAAGTTGGATAATTTTCAATAAACCATTTTGGAGGATTAAGCTTATTGCCACCTCGAGTGAGTAGCTCTTGACCATTCCAAAAACCACGAATGCCGTCTAATTTTTCACTCATTGCCCAGCCGACTATATCTTTAGAGTCATCATAAGTCTTAAGTAGGAATAAATCAGGCTTGGCAAATGCTGATTGAACTAAAAACAGGCAAAGCAAAATACATTGAATGCCCGCTTTAAACATAAATTATGACAGCTCGTTTTCTAAAAATCCGTTTTGCTTGGTAATATGGTCAATATCTTGTAAGGTTTTGAGCATATCCGCCATTTTATCAATTGGAATCATATTTGGACCATCACTTAAAGCATTTTCAGGATCTGGATGAGTTTCCATAAAAAACCCTGATACACCCACCGCAGCAGCAGCTCTTGCTAAAACAGGCACCATTTCTCTTTGTCCGCCCGAAGTTAGACCATTGCCACCTGGTTGCTGCACTGAATGTGTTGCATCAAACACTACTGGCTGGCCAGTTGAACGCATAGTGGAAAGTCCACGCATATCTGACACCAAAGTATTGTAGCCAAATGAAGTACCCCGATCACAAATCGTAATTTGTTGATTGCCTACTTCAAAAGCCTTATCCACTACATTTTGCATATCCCACGGCGCTTGAAATTGGCCTTTTTTAATATTTACAGGAATTCCTTGTTTGCATACATTTTGAATAAAATTAGTTTGACGCACTAAAAAAGCTGGAGTTTGCATCATATCAACCACGCTAGCCACCTCATCAAGTGGCGTATCTTCGTGCACATCGGTCAGTACTGGCACACCAATCTCGTCTTTTACTTTTTGCAAAATGCGCAAGCCCTCTTCGACCCCAAGCCCTCTAAAACTACCTGTGCTAGAACGATTAGCCTTATCATATGAAGATTTGTAAATGAAATTAATACCCAGTTCTTCGGTCACTTTTCTAAGTGTTTCAGCACTTTTCATCGCCAAAGACTCAGATTCAATGACACAAGGACCTGAGATGAGAAAAAATGGCTGGTCAATGCCAATCTCAAAATCTAGTAATTTCATAATATCTCACTGGGTTAATAATTGATAAGGTTAATTATAAGCCAAACAATTCATTAAAATACTAATTCATGACAAATACACCCGACATCCTTAAAAAAATTATTGCTCGAAAAGAGCAAGAAGTTAAAGAAGCCATTAAGCTAATTCCATACGACAAAATGATGGAAACTGCCTATGAAGATCGCACCACACGTGATTTTTATCAAGCCTTAAAAGATAAGGCGGATTTAAAGCAAAACGCTATTATTGCTGAAATTAAAAAAGCTTCCCCGTCAAAAGGAGTTTTGCGCGAAGATTTTAATCCGATTGAGATTGCCAAGAGTTATGCTCAGCACGGCGCTGCCTGCTTGTCGGTATTAACCGACAAAGATTTCTTTCAAGGCGATGACAAATACGTGGCTGACGTTAGATCTGTTGTCACCTTGCCAGTTCTTCGCAAAGAATTCATTATTGAACCTTATCAAGTATTTCAATCACGCGTTTTAGGTGCAGACTGCATCTTGCTGATTGCTGCCTGCTTGGAAGATCAGCGCATGGAGGATTTATCCATGTTGGCGATTTCTTGTCATATGGATGTTTTGATTGAGGTACACAACTTAGAAGAACTTAAACGCGTACAACAACTTCGCCTACCGATGGTTGGTATTAATAACCGCAACTTACGGACATTTGACGTTACCCTCCAAACTACAATTGATTTACTAGATACGATTGATGATGATACGCTGGTAATTACTGAGAGTGGAATTCTTGGAGCTCAAGATGTCAAACTCATGAAAGAACACAACATTCATTCCTTTTTAGTGGGCGAGGCATTTATGCGTCAAGACAATCCTGGCCAAGCACTAGAAGAGATTTTCGCCTAATACAAGGATACTAACAATGAAGACAATAGTTAGATGGATTGATGGCATGATGATGGTAGGCGAGTCTGCTAGTGGACATGCGCTTATCATGGATGGGCCAGAAGATTTAGGCGGCAAAAACTTAGGCGTTCGACCAATGGAAATGCTACTACTAGGCATGGGAGGTTGTACCACAGTCGATGTCATCTCAACACTTAAAAAAATGCGTGAAGCGGTGAGCGACTGTCGGGTTGAAATTTCAGCTGAACGAGCTGACGAGCACCCTAAAGTTTTTACTAAAATCCACTTACATTTTGTTATCAAAGGCGACAATCTTAACGAGAAGAAGGTCGCAAAAGCCGTTAGCTTGTCAGCAGATAAGTACTGCTCGGCTTCCATTATGCTTGGAAAAATGGCCACAATAACTCACGACTTCACTACCCATGACTAACCTCTGGGGTTGGCTTGGAACGCTAACCGGAATCATTGGCGGTCTATTAGTCGCACTTAATTTTGAATATTCTAAATTTGGCTATATTTTTTTTATGATTTCGGCTATCAGTTGGCTGGTTCAAGGTGCAAAAAATAACGATAAATCTTTAGTATTGCTTAACACGGTTTTTGTTTGTGTTAATACATTGGGTCTTTACCGTTGGTTTTCATAAAAACATACATTTTTCGATTTGTCTTATTTTTGACACTCAGCACCTTTGCTTTTGCCGAAGACACTCAAGAAAAATCTCACAATCTTATTAATAATATCCAATCCATTAACTACGATATTTTAGACCTAGAGGTTAGCTATCAACTTGACGAAAGCGGTGTCGATTTTTATAACGAAGTAGCAGATATTAATAACGAGCTACTTTATCATGAATATCAACTAGGCACTCCAACAGATGACAATAGCAATTGGAATGAATCTGAAAAAATGATTTTGGATGCAAAAATAAAACTCCAAGCCTTGCAAGAAAAAATTAAACTTGAGGGCGATTGGGGACAGCTACGCTTCCGAGTTATTGATTTTAAAGGTGAAGAACCTGGACAGGTAAAACTCAGATATAACTACGGTTTTTAAAACCATCTCCTTAAAAAATTTAGCGTATAATATTTTTTTTCATGGAGAGTTGGCCGAGTGGCTGAAGGCGCGCCCCTGCTAAGGGTGTATAGGGTTTATCCCCTATCGAGGGTTCAAATCCCTCACTCTCCGCCATATTATTACGTCTTTTCTCATTCTGACGTTAAACGACCCAATCGCCTTAATTAGATAGCTATTAGCTATACCTAATTGAGTATATGGTCATTCGCTTTGTAGAATAAAAAATACTTACAATATCGATATCTATGTTCGGGTAAAATTTTTACATTATTTCAACACTTAGCCAATATATTATGACCGAAAAGCCATTAATAATCGCAGGAAAAACCTACAATTCGCGCTTATTGGTTGGTTCAGGAAAATATAAAGATTTAACTGAGACAAAATTGGCAACTGATGCTGCGCAAGCAGATATTATTACTGTTGCCATTCGTCGCACCAACATTGGACAAGATAAAAACGAGCCTAATTTACTTGATATTATTACCCCCGAAAAATACACAATCTTACCCAATACAGCGGGCTGTTATACTGCTAAAGATGCAGTGCGCACTTGTCAATTAGCGCGTGAGCTTTTAGGCGGGCATAATTTAGTCAAGCTTGAAGTTTTAGGCGATGAAAAAACCCTATATCCAAATATTGTAGAAACACTGGCTGCTGCCAAAACCTTAGTTGCCGATGGCTTTGATGTGATGGTCTATACTAGCGATGATCCAATTGTGGCTAAAGAATTAGAAAATATTGGTTGTGCTGCAGTGATGCCGTTAGCCTCACTAATTGGATCAGGCCAAGGTATTGCTAATCCTGCTAATATCAAACTGATTAAAGAACAAGCTGGTGTACCTGTGCTAGTTGACGCAGGAATTGGCTGTGCATCAGACGCCGCCAAAGCCATGGAACTAGGCTGTGATGGCGTATTAATGAATTCAGCAATCGCCAATGCTCAAGACCCTATTTTAATGGCCAGTGCGATGAAACACGCCGTTATTGCAGGTCGTGAGTCTTATCTGGCCGGCAGAATGATGAAAAAAGCCTTTGCCTCAGCCTCATCACCAATGGAAAACTTAATCTAAAAAGTTTTCTTTCTGCTGCTCTTGAGCATCTTCTTTAGGTTTTTTGGTTCTTTTTCCGGGCTTGGCAAGTACTTCTAAAAAGAACGATTCCAATCCTTCAGCATCTGCCTCTGAAATTACTTTGTTAATTTCAGAAACGTGAATCATATCACAAGAATCCTCGCTCGCCCCATAGCGACAATCAAAATCCCAAAAATCCACATCGTCAGGAAGTTTTTTATTGCGCTCACGCTTTATGTATTTTTTAAGTTCATGCTTAATAGCATCTGCTACTCGCGGTCTTTGCTTTTTTGGATGCGAGAAGCTAAATGTTTTTTTCATGGCGATTGAAGGTTGAATAGTTAATCATCAAATTATACGCGCTAATAACACCTCTTTAAAACACTACTTTATCCCAAAGGCGCATTTGTAAAAAAAATATCTTGCATTTTTCTCAAAAATAAAAAACCTCCAATAATATGAGTATTAATACAAAGAATTATTTGCTGTTTATTGGTATTAAAATAACAACCATGAATTTTTCAAAAAAATTATCAGATTTAAAACAAAAGCACTTATATCGTTCCCGCAAGACATCTGAAAATGCGCAAGATACTCAGCGAGTTATTAATGGAAAATCGCTGATTAACTTTTGCTCCAATGATTACTTGTCGCTAGCCAACCATCCCCAAGTAAAAGAAGCTTTCAAACAAGGTGTTGACAAGTACGGTGCTGGCTCGGGGTCTTCGCATTTGGTAAGTGGACATTCATCAGCACATCACAATTTAGAAGAGGCTTTGGCTGACTACACTGGACAAGATAGAGCTTTATTATTTTCAACAGGCTATAGTGCAAATTTAGGCATTTTTTCCGCCCTTAAAGAGGAGCTTGATTGGGTGCTACAAGACAAGCTCAACCACGCCTCTCTGATTGACGCTAATCAATTAATCGGTTTACCGCTTCAGCGTTATCTGCATAATGATATTGCTTCGCTTGAGAAAAAAGTAGGCAAACAATCAGGCTCAGGCATGATTGCAACGGATAGCGTTTTTAGTATGGACGGCGATCGTGCAAAAATTGATGATTTACAAAAAATCGGAAATTTTTCTAACGCCATTCTCATGCAAGATGATGCGCATGGATTTGGCGTATTTGAGCCCAATATTCCAGAAAATTCTATTTATATGGCCAC
>JAHZKM010000021.1 GCA_022600395.1 Pseudomonadota bacterium
CTGCCACGCTTGCAATCGTAACAGATATGGTTGGATTCTTTACTTTGTCGTTTGTGGATATTTCATTCTATAAAGCTTATGCCTATTTTGGTATGTTTGGCATGATGACCATTCTCATTACCACAACAACCATTGCGCCAATATTAATGGCGATGTATCCAGGTAAGAATATTAAGCAGGATGCAACATTAATGGAAGCTTCAAATTTTGAAAAAGGCATGGCAAATACATTAACCAGTGTTATTACTGGAAAAATGAAAATTATTCCAATAGGACTTATTGTTGCGCTTGTGGCGTGGAGCTCTGTACAAACTAAAGTTTTTGAACCTACTGCTAATAGCCCAATGCCTGGTGTGGAGGTGGGCATTAATTATTCACGTGCAGCATTTAAATATGATTCAGATGCCAATATTGACTTGCGTCGACTTGGCGAAGTAATGCCGGGTGTGATTTCTGTGAATATTCCGCTACGTGGTAAAGTAGAGCATTTCCCGATGCTTCCAGCCTGTGTGTATGACGGAACGCAAGCGCCAGATACAGAGTGTTGGAATGAGGATGAAGATGCGCCACAGGGTGCTTTTAATAATGCAGAGGTTCAAGCGGCAATTGAAAAAACTGAAGATTGGATGAGAGCGCACCCAAATATTGGGTTTACAGGGTCTTATATCCAATTTATGAAAATTGTTAATATGCTAATGATGACGCCTCCTGGACAAGAGCCAGATCTTAAATATTTCCATATTCCTAATGCAGAATTTATTTCTAAAAATATGGACGTGTATGGTGATGCAGAAGACCCTGAATGGGTGCCAGATGCGAATGAAATCATTTCAGGTTTTAATGGCTTATTAGAAGCCAATACAAATCAGGGAGATCTTGATTCATTTGTTGCTAAAGGCTGGAATGAAGGTGTGATTATGGGTTTTGTAAATACGATGGACCCTGTTAAAACACATCAAACTGTTAAAGATATCCAGCAGTTTTTTAAAGAGCATGAAAATGAAAAAGGCTTTAATTTGGTGAATTGGGGCTATAAATCTGGCGATACCATCATCATGCCTGAAAGTGGCAAAACAGTAACAATTGAAAATAGTGGTACAGATACTGTCTCAGTTGGTGGTTTCTTAGGTGCAACTGAAGCTACTCACGATGTTGCTGAAGTGGAATACATCAAATCGCCTTTAATAACTGCATTAGCAATTTTTGTTATTACAGCATTAATATTTGGCTCACCACTTATTGCGGGTATTTTAACTTCAACTTTATTGGTAACGTTATTTGCTCAGTACGGTTTAGGCGCTTACTTTACCAGTGTTGAGAATTGGTCGGGTAATTTGCATTTTGCAACGCTAGTGTCATTATCTATTGCCATGGGTTTAGGCGTGGATTATGGTATTTATATGATCTCGCGCTTACGTGAAGAAATGCAAGCAACAGGCGGTGAATGGGTTGAGTCTCTTAGAAATACACTGCAAACAACAGGTGCTGCGGTATTTGCATCAATCATTGTACTTCTTGCAAGCTTTATTCCGCTACTCATGACTCAATTGGCCAACACTTGGGCATTAGGTGTGTTTATTTCCGAGGCGTTAATTATTGATGTGGTGATTGCACTTACAATCATTCCATTATTGATTTACTTCTTTAAACCAAAGTACGTGTTTGGTGACAAAAAATAAATAGACTTTATTGTAATTTTTAATTAAAAAGCCTGTATTGCACAGGCTTTTTTTTGCATTAAATAATAAACGCCATAAGCCTTGCCTATGGCGTTTTATCTGTAATAAAAAAAAATTTAGAAAAAGTGGATAAAGGTATAATTCTTAGAATATTGATTTATAGATAGTTTAATGGCGTTAATTGTACAAAAATATGGCGGAACATCGGTTGGTTCAATTGAGCGAATTCAAGCGGTTGCGCAAAAAATTAAAGCATTTGCAGACGGCGGTGATCAGCTCGTAGTGAGTGTTTCCGCGATGAGTGGTGAGACGAACCGCATGACTGCTTTAGCTCAAGAAATTCAAGACGTGCCTTCACTGCGTGAGATGGATATGCTGCTAACTACAGGTGAGCAAGTGACTATTTCATTGCTTGCTATGGCCTTGCAGCAGCTAGGTTGTGATGCGATTAGTTACTTAGGCTCACAAGTGCGTATTGTGACCGACTCTGAGCATGGTAAGGCGCGTATTAAATCGATTGATGATCACCGTATTCATGCGAGCTTGGATGCGGGAAAGGTGGTTGTTGTTGCCGGTTTCCAAGGGATTGATGAGAAGGGTCATATTACTACGTTAGGTAGAGGTGGATCCGATACGACTGCGGTTGCATTAGCAGCAGCGCTTAAGGCCGACGAATGCCAAATTTATACGGATGTGGATGGCGTGTATACGACAGACCCACGTATTGAGCCAAATGCTCGAAAAATGAAATCAGTGAGTTATGAAGAGATGTTAGAGATGGCATCACTTGGCTCCAAGGTTTTGCAAATTCGCTCGGTTGAGTTTGCATCAAAATACAAAGTGCCGTTAAGGGTGTTGTCATCTCTAATTGACAATCCAGTTGGCACATTAATTACTAGTGAGGAAAACATTGTGGAACAAGCAGTTATTTCAGGCATTGCGCATAATAAAGATGAGGCGAAGTTAAGTTTAATTGGCGTGCCAGATAAACCTGGTATTGCTTTTAAAATCCTCAGAGCAATCAGCAGTGCAAATATAGAAGTGGATATGATTGTTCAAAGTGTATCTGCACGCGAAGGCTTGACTAATTTTGCATTTACTGTGCATCGTAATGATTTTGCCAAAGCCTTAAGTATTCTAGAAGTTGTTTGTGAGGAATTAGACGCTATTGGTGTACAAAGCGATGATAAAGTGGTTAAAGTATCGCTGGTGGGTATTGGTATGCGCTCACATGCAGGAATTGCTTCACAGATGTTTGAGGTATTGCACAATGAAGGAATTAATATTCAAATGATTTCCACGAGTGAGATTAAAATTTCAGTGGTGATTGATGAGAAATATTTAGAATTAGCAGTGCGTTCATTGCACAGCGCGTTTGAATTAGATAAGGAATAAGAAAATGCCAGGATTTGAGGATAGAGACGGTTTAATTTGGTTTGATGGACAGTGGGTAGATTGGCGTGATGCTAAGGTTCATGTATTAACGCACACTTTACATTATGGCATGGGTGTATTTGAAGGTGTTCGTGCTTATGAAACCGCAAATGGTCCAGCAATTTTCCGTATTGAAGAGCATACAGATCGTTTGTTTAATTCGGCCAAAATTATGAATATGGATATTGGTTATTCTAAAGAAGAAATTAACCAGGCGCAAAAAGACGCGGTTGCTAAAAATCATTTAGACAGCGCTTATATTCGCCCGATGTGTTTTTATGGCTCAGAAGGTATGGGTTTGCGTGCTGATGGCTTAAAGGTGCACACTATTATTGCCGCATGGGAATGGGGTTCGTATTTAGGCGAAGACAATATGAAAAATGGTATTCGAATTAAGACTTCTAGCTATACTCGCCATCACGTAAATATTGCCATGACAAAAGCCAAGGCTAATGGTAATTATATTAATTCGATGCTAGCCTTACAAGAAGCGCTAACAGATGGTTATGATGAAGCATTACTCCTAGACGTTGACGGCTTTGTGGCCGAAGGCAGTGGTGAAAACTTCTTTATTGTGCGTGATGGGGTTATCTATACGCCAGATCTCACTTCTGCTTTGGCAGGCATTACTCGTGATACTATCTTTATTTTGGCAAAAGATTTGGGCTATAGTATTATTGAAAAACGTATTACTCGTGACGAAGTATATTGTGCAGACGAAGCCTTCTTTACCGGTACTGCAGCTGAAGTAACACCTATTAGAGAGTTGGATAATCGCATGATTGGAGATGGAACGCGTGGCCCGGTGACCGAAGTTTTACAAAAATTGTATTTTGACTGTGTTTATGGTCGCAATGCCCAGTATGAATCTTGGATTGCGAAAGGATTGTGTAAGTGAACAGCCCTGTAGACGGTTTTCAGCAAAAGCACGTAAGCTACTCAACGGTTGCAGCTAAAAACTTGCCTTTTCATTGCCCACCAAAAGATGCGCAAAAATGGAATATGCACCCTAAGGTTTTTATTCAGTTTGACAAAAACGGCAAGGGTGTATGTCCTTATTGTGGCGCTAGTTATCAGTTGAGCTAGGTTGGCGTAATGAATAAAGTGGCTAATATTGTTCTGGTTGGGCCGATGGGCTCAGGCAAAACTTCGGTTGGTCGTCGACTAGCTTGCGTATTAAAGCGTGATTTTTTTGATTCAGATTTTGAAATTGTTGCACGTACTGGCGTTGCAATTGACCATATTTTTGATGTAGAAGGCGAAGAGGGTTTTCGACAACGTGAAAGCAGTATGCTAAAAGAGCTTTGCGATATTTCTAATATTGTTATTGCGACAGGTGGTGGTATTGTTATTAAACCAGAAAATAGAGAATTGTTAAAGAACAGTAGTTTTGTGGTTTATTTGGCATCAAACGTTGAGCAACTGGTAATGCGTACAGCCAGATCAAAATCCAGACCTTTGTTAGAGCGTTCGAGTAATCGCGAACAAACGATTCGTGATATTCTTGAGGTTCGTGAACCTTTGTATCAAGAAGTAGCTGATGTTGTGATTGACACCACAGGAAAAAAGCTATACGCTATTATTAATGAGATTAAAAAAGCTATCCCTAA
>JAHZKM010000022.1 GCA_022600395.1 Pseudomonadota bacterium
GGATCTTTAAAGGTGAAATTCTTGACCATAAAAAAGGTACATTAGATGAGGTTGCTCGTCGTGGTGCTACAAATCAAATCGGTAAGAAGTAATAAGGACTGAGAAATGTTACAACCTAAGCGTACAAAATTTAGAAAAATAATGAAAGGCCGTAATCGCGGTCTTGCAACTGGTCACAAGGTCAGTTTTGGTGAAATCGGTCTGCAAGCGATTGGAAGATGTCGCATGACTGCTAGACAAATCGAATCAGCACGACGTGCAATGACTCGTCATGTTAAGCGTACTGGAAAGATTTGGATTCGAGTTTTTCCAGACAAGCCAATCACTAAAAAGCCATTAGAAGTAAGAATGGGTAAAGGTAAAGGTAGTGTTGAATATTGGGTTGCACAAATTAAACCTGGTCAAATGTTATTTGAAATGCAAGGTGTCGATGAAACCATTGCCAGAGAAGCATTTATGTTAGCCTCAGCCAAATTACCAGTAAAGACAAAGGTTATTAAAAGGACAGCAATGTAATGGATATTAAAGAATTAAGAGAACAAGATATCTCAACACTAAACGAAACGTTGATGACACTTTTGAAAGAACATTTTGAATTGCGCATGCAACACCGTAGCGCACAATTAGACGATGCAACAAAATTAGGTAAAACTAAAAGATCAATTGCACAAGTTAAAACTATTATTAAAGAGAAACAAGCATGAGTGATAATAAAGTAGAACGCGTACTAACAGGTATGGTTGTAAGTGCTGGTCGTGATAAGACGATTGCTGTTCAAATTGAGCGCAAGGTTAGACATCCAATTTACAAGAAATACATCAAGCGTAGCACTAAGGTTCACGCTCATGATGAAAAGAATGAATGTTCAGCGGGTGACACTGTAAGAGTGGTAGAATCAAAGCCATTTTCTAAAACTAAGTGTTGGGCATTACTAGAAGTGGTTGAAAAATCAGTTTCAATTGATTAATATCAAAAATTAAAGAGAGTAAGAAATGATTCAAATGCAAACAAAACTTAGTGTTGCTGATAATAGCGGTGGTGTTAAAGCAATGTGTATTAAAGTGCTAGGTGGCTCTAAACGTCGTTACGCAAATATTGGTGATGTTATTAAGGTAAGTATTAAAGAAGCTTCACCTCGCGGCAAGGTAAAAAAAGGCGATGTATATGATGCAGTTGTTGTTCGTACCGCACAAGGTGTCCGTCGTGCAGATGGATCACGTATTCGTTTTGATAGCAATGCAGTTGTTCTTTTAAATACTAAATTAGAGCCAGTTGGTACTCGTATCTTTGGCCCAGTTACACGCGAATTGCGTAATAAGCAATTTATGAAAATTGTGTCATTAGCTCCAGAGGTTCTATAATGCAAAAAATTAAATTAAATGATGAAGTTATTATTATTGCTGGAAAAGATAAAGGCTCTACAGGAACAGTTACTAAAGTTTTAGATAGCAAGGTTGTTGTTGAAGGTATGAATATTGCAAAAAAGCATGTTAAAGCTAACCCAAATGCTGGCGTGACTGGTGGAATTGTTGATACTGAGATGCCATTAGCGGTTTCAAATGTTGCAATTTTTAATGCAGAAACAAATAAAGCTGACAGAGTTGGTATACGTACCAATAAAGATGGTAACAAGGAAAGATTTTTTAAATCAAACGGCAAAGCAATCGTTTGAGCAAGTTAAGGAAATAAACCGTGTCTAGATTACAAGAAGAATATACAAATGTATTTAAGCCTGCTTTACAAAAAGAGCTAGGTATTAATAACCCAATGGCAGTGCCAAAAATTGAAAAGATCACTATTAACATGGGTCTTGGAAGTGCACTAGGTGATAAGAAAGTTTTACAAAGTGCATTAGAGGAAATGAGCCTAATTTCTGGTCAAAAAGCTCTTACATGTAATGCTCGTAAATCGGTAGCTAGCTTTAAAATTAGAGAAGGTAATGCAATTGGCTGTAAAGTGACTCTTCGTAAAGAGAAAATGTATGAATTTCTTGATCGCTTAGTTAATGTGGCGATCCCTCGTATTCGTGATTTCCGTGGTTTAAAGCCAACCTCATTTGATGGTCGTGGCAATTACAACATGGGTATTACAGAGCAAATTACATTTGCTGAAATTGATTTTGAGAAAGTAACACAAACTCGTGGCATGGATATTGCGATCACGACAACTGCTGCTTCTGATGATGACGCTAAGAAACTATTAGCAATGTTTAAATTCCCATTTAAAGGATAAGGAAAATGGCTAAAAAGTCTATGATAAATAGAGATATCAAACGTTCTAAGATTGCTGAAAAGTTCAAATCTAAACGTCTTGAACTAAAGAAAATTATTAAGAGTGTCAACTCTTCTGATGAGGAGCGCTTTCAGGCAACGATTAAGTTGCAAGCACTTCCACGTGATGCATCGCCAACAAGGCAACGTAGTCGCTGTGGTTTGACAGGTCGTCCACATGGTTTTTACCGTAAGTTTGGTTTAGCTAGAACTAAGCTTAGAGAGCGCACTATGAATGGTGAAGTTCCTGGTTTATCTAAAGCAAGCTGGTAAGGAGAAATAATATGAGTATGTCTGATCCTATTGCTGATATGTTAACTCGAATTCGCAACGCACAAATGGTTGAGAAAAAAGAAGTTAATATCCCGGCATCAAATTTAAAATCTGCTATTGCTAGCGTTATGCAACAAGAAGGCTACATTGAATCTTTCTCTGTTGATGGCGAAAAAGCTGCTAAAACACTGACAATCAAACTTAAATATTTTGAAAATAAGCCGGTTATCGATACATTAAAACGTGTCTCTAAGCCAAGTTTGAGAGTTTATGCTGCCAGTACTGAAATGCCAAATGTTATGAATGGCTTAGGTATTGTTATTGTTTCTACCCCTAAGGGTGTAATGACTGGACAATCTGCAACCGCCCAAAATGTGGGTGGTGAAGTTTTGTGCAGCGTTTACTAAGTTGGAGAGATTAAATGTATAGAGTAGCAAAAGCACCTATTACAATTGAATCTGGTATTGATGTATCACTATCAGGTGCAACCTTAACTGCTAAAGGAAAATTAGGCCAATTAACTATGGATGTTAATCCAGCGGTTGTTGTTGCCATTAACGATAACGAAATTACATTCACCATTGCTAAAGTTGAGAAAAAAGCTGAAAAACTAGCATGGGCTCAAGCAGGTACTGCAAGAGCAAATACTGCTAACTTAATCCAAGGTGTTTCAGCAGGTTGGGAAAAGAAGTTGTCGCTGATTGGCGTTGGTTACCGTGCAAAGGCAATGGGAAAATCACTTGATTTAACATTAGGTTTTTCTCATCCAGTTGTTTATGCACTGCCTGAAGGTATTACCGTTGAAACTCCTTCTCAGACTGAGATTATTGTTAAAGGTATGGATAAACAAAAAGTTGGCCAATTGGCTCCAGAAATGAGAGCTTAACGTCCACCTGAGCCATACAAAGGTAAAGGTGTTCGTTACACTTATGAACAAGTAGTTCGTAAAGAATATAAGAAGAAATAATTGATAAGGGCTACAAAATGTAACTTACTAAAAAACAAGCTCGTTTAAGAAGAGCAACTAAGTTTAGAGCTCAGCACGCTGATAGAGGTACTGAACGTCTATGTGTTCATAAAACTTCTGCTCATATTTATGCGCAGATCATTAGTAGTTGTGGTACTAAGACACTAGCTTCTGCTTCTTCAGTTACAACTAAAGTAAAAAATGGTGGTAACGTTGATGCGGCAACACAAATCGGTACAGCAATTGCAAAAGCAGCTAAAAAAGCCAAGGTAACTAAAGTGGCTTTCGATCGTTCTGGATTCAAGTACCATGGACGTATCAAGGCTTTGGCTGACGCAGCAAGAGACGGCGGATTAGAATTCTAATTAACGGTTCAAACTAAGACAATATTAAAAGGCAAGAATAATGGCTGAATATAAAAAAAATAATAATAACGACGATAACGAATATATAGAAAAATTAGTTAATATTCGTCGTGTTGTAAAAGTAGTTAAAGGTGGGCGTATCTTTGGTTTTTCCGCGCTAGTTGTAGTAGGTGACGGAAAAGGTAAAGTTGGATACGGTACGGGTAAAGCTCGTGAAGTTCCTGCTGCTATTCAAAAAGCGGTAGATAA
The DNA here is from genome assembly GCA_022600395.1 of Pseudomonadota bacterium. Classification (GTDB taxonomy): domain Bacteria; phylum Pseudomonadota; class Gammaproteobacteria; order PS1; family Pseudothioglobaceae; genus Thioglobus_A. The sequence continues at coordinate 4,125 of JAHZKM010000022.1, forward strand.
AGCTAAAAAAACTATGAAAACAGTTCCTTTGGTGAATGGTACTTTACATTACCCAATTACTACAAACGTTGGTGCTGCAAAGGTTTATATGCAGCCTGCTTCTGATGGTACTGGAGTTATTGCTGGTGGTCCAATGCGTAGTGTTTTAGAAGCAGTTGGTGTACACAATATTCTAGCTAAATGTAATGGTACTCGTAATCCAATTAGTGTTGTTCGTGCGACAGTTGAAGGTCTAACTTCAATGTCTTCACCGGCAATGGTTGCTGCTAAGCGTGGCAAAACAGTTGAACAAATTAACGGAGAAGCATAATGGCCGGAAAAACTGTCACTGTGACATTATTAAAGAGCTTTTATGGTCGCTTGCCATCTCACCGTGCTACGGTAACTGGTTTAGGCTTAAAAAGAATTAATCACACAGTAACCTTGCAAGAGACGCCAGAAGTTAGAGGTATGATCAACAAGGTTTCTTACTTACTAAAAGTAGAGGAATAAGAAAAATGTTTTTAAATACATTGGCACCAAATGAAGGTGAAAAGAAAGGCAGAAAACGCGTAGGTCGCGGTATTGGCTGTGGTTGGGGTAAAACTTGTGGCCGTGGTCATAAGGGTCAGAAATCTCGTTCTGGTGGTTTTTCAAAAGTTGGTTTTGAAGGTGGTCAAATGCCCCTACAGCGCCGCCTTCCAAAGGTTGGATTTTCATCAAGAGTTTCGATTATTACATCTCAAGTGACGTTATCTGAAATTAATAAACTTGAAGAATCTGATATTACTATTGATGTATTAAAGCAGCATAATTTAGTGACTAAAAATATTAAGCGTGTTAAAGTGATGCTATCTGGTGAAATTACTCGTGCAGTAACTCTTACTGGTATTAAGGCAACAAAAGGTGCTAAAGCAGCAATTGAAGCTGCTAAAGGTTCTGTTAACGAGTAAATTATGTCTCAACCCTTAGGCCTTTCTCAAGACTTATCAAGGCGCATCCTTTTTTTATTGGGTGCGTTAATTGTTTTTAGATTAGGTACACATATTACCATTCCTTTTATTTCAAGCGCTGCATTAGCGTCTTTGGTGCAAGATCAGCAAGGCACTATCTTGGATATGTTCAATATGTTTTCTGGTGGTGCTTTAGAGCGTTTATCTATTTTTACATTAGGCATTATGCCTTATATATCAGCTTCAATCATTGTTACACTAATGACCTCAGTTATTCCTAAATTAGAGCAACTGAAAAAAGAGGGGGAATCTGGTAAGCGTAAAATTACTCAGTACACACGATTAGGAACAGTGGTTCTAGCTGTATTTCAATCTTATGGTATTTCTATTGCGCTACAGTCTCAAAGTGCAGGTGGTGTTGCTTTAGTTACTCAAGGTGGATTTACATTCAGTATGGTAACAGTTGTTACTTTAACAACTGGCACACTTTTTTTGATGTGGTTGGGTGAGCAAATTACTGAAAAGGGTATTGGTAATGGTATCTCAATGATTATTTTTGCAGGTATTGTTTCAGGTTTGCCTTCCGCCTTTGGTTCAACTTTATCGTTAGTTTCAACTGGTGAGTTGACTGTTATTCTAGTTGTGTTCTTATTAGCAATGACCTTATTAGTGACTGCCTTTGTTGTCTTTATGGAAAGGGGTCAGCGCCGTATTACAGTTAATTATGCCAAACGTCAGCAAGGTCGTAAAATGGTTGGTGGACAAAGTTCATACCTACCTCTTAAGATTAATATGGCGGGAGTTATTCCACCTATTTTTGCCTCAAGTATTATTTTATTTCCAGCAACACTTGGCGGTTGGTTCTCACAAAGCGAAGGACTAGGTTGGTTAGCAGATTTAACAGCCAGCATTTCTCCAGGTCAACCCTTATATGTTATGTTTTATGGTTTGGCGATTGTATTTTTTACATTCTTCTACACAGCATTAACATTTGACTCTAAAGATACGGCTGACAATTTACGTAAATCAGGCGGCTTTATTCCAGGAATTCGTCCAGGTAAGCATTCGGCTGATTATATAGATTCAGTTATGTCTCGCTTAACAGCTTCAGGCGCTATTTATATTACTGCAGTATGTTTGTTACCTGAATTTTTAATTTTATATTGGAACGTACCGTTTTACTTTTGCGTCTTGCTTACCACTAGGCGGTAAACTTGGTGATTCTATTAATAGAAAGCATATCATACTTACTGCTTATTGCATGTTAGGTTTTGGCGCAGCTGTGAGTGGTTTAGGGCAAAGCTTTATGGAAGTTATTATAGGTCGAGGGTTGATGGGAGTAGGTGCTGGCTTATTAGCACCGCAAAGTATGGCGTACATCTCTATCTTGTTTGCAAAAGGTGGTCGAGGTATGGCTCTCGGGATCTGGGGTGCTGTGGCGGGTATTGCTACGGCAACTGGGCCTGTCGTCACACAAGTTTTTTTAACGTCTGCCAGTTGGCGCTGGGTAATGTGGGTTAACATACCGCTAGCAGTGATTTGTTTAATAATAGCAATTAGTTCTTTACCAAACCACTCTGGTCA
>JAHZKM010000023.1 GCA_022600395.1 Pseudomonadota bacterium
ATTGAAACCTTGCTAAAATAGCTATTTTACATTTTCTTTATTCAGTATATGTGCGGTATTTGCGGACAATTAAGATTTGACAATCAAGCAGTTGCTTCTCAGGATTTAAATACCATGATGCAAAAGATTGCACGTCGTGGCCCTGATGCATCTGGAAATTGGTTGCAAGAGCGGGTCGGCTTTGGACATCAGCGATTAAGTATTATTGATCTGTCAAATTTTGGCGCACAACCCATGGTGGATCAGTTGTTAGATTTGGTACTAGTGTTTAATGGTACGATTTATAACTACAAGTCTTTACGTGCAGATTTAATCAAGCAAGGTTATGAGTTTTTCTCCCATTCGGACACTGAAGTTATTATCAAGGCATATCACTATTGGGGTGAGGATTGCGTACTTCATTTAGACGGCATGTTTGCTTTTTGTATTTGGGATAAGTCGCAACAGCAATTGTTTGTAGCGCGTGATCGTATGGGTATTAAACCTTTGTATTTTAATTTAACCGATAAAGCTTTTAGCTTTTCCTCAAGCGCTCAATCATTGATCGCTATTGGTGCGAATACCGATATTAATTCTGTCGCTTTGCAGCAACAATTATCTTTGCATGCCGTGGTGCCTGCACCTAACACTATTTTAGAAGGAATTAAGAAAATCAAACCTGCTACCACTTTGATTATTAAGCCAAATGGTAATATTCAAGAAAAAACTTATTGGCAGCCCAAAGCGCAGCGACCAGCCATTGCATTGTCGAGCGAAGAATATATTGAGCGCACTCATGAGCTTCTTAGCCAAGCAGTGCTTAAGCGAATGGACGCGGCAGATGTTCCGATTGGCGTTTTGCTATCTGGCGGTCTAGATTCTTCGTTATTAGTCGCTTTACTGCATGAAGCGGGACATAAAGATATTCGTACCTTTTCTATTGGTTTTGAAGATATTGATGATGAAGCGGGCTCAGAGTTTGAATATTCAGATCAGATTGTAGATAAATTTAATACGCGCCATGAAAAATATGTGGTGAGCAATTCCCAAGTTTTGCCAAGATTAGCAGAGGCAGTGGCTAATATGAATGAGCCGATGGTTGGCCAGGATTCAGTAGCATTTTATTTACTTTCAGAGCAAGTTTCAAAGCATATTAAAGTAGTGCTATCGGGTCAAGGCGCTGATGAAGCTTTTGCTGGATATTTTTGGTATCCGCGTATGCAAGCAGAATCGGGTAGCGAGGTTGAGCGTTTTTCCAAGCATTATGTTGATCGGCCATATGAGGAATATCTGCAAACAGTAAATAAAAAATATCATTCAGGCAATCATACGCAGCATTGGCTTAGTAAAGAATTTGCTAAAGCAAATGCTGATGAGTTTATGGATAAGGTATTTCGAACCGATATTACCCGCCTAATTGTGGATGACCCTGTTAAACGAGTTGATAATATGACTATGGCATGGGGATTAGAGGCACGCGTACCATTTATGGATTATCATTTAGTTGAGCATGCGCTAAGCATCCCACCAAGTTTAAAAATGCATGAAGAAGGCAAACATCCACTTAAACATATCTCTAGAGGGTTGTTACCTGATAGTGTGATTGATCGAAAGAAAGGTTACTTTCCAATGCCAGCGCTTAAATATGTTCGCGGTGAATTTTTAGAATTTATGGCTGATATCTTATCCTCTAACGCTTGTATTAATCGAGGAATATTTGATCAAACTTTTGTGCAAAAAGTGATCAATAAACCAGAGCAATATATGACCGCACTAAATGGTTCACGCCTTTGGCATTTAGCATTGCTTGAATATTGGCTGCAAATCAATGTGGATAGAAAATAAGACCTAACTAAATTTTTTTCACCTTAGAATAATACTCTTGCCTAAAACGAACACAAAATAGGAAAAAATATTAATGAGTAAAATAATTATTTATACCGATGGCGGATGTAGGGGAAATCCTGGTACTGGTGGTTGGGGTGTTTGGCTACGATATGGTGATCACGACAAGAAGCTTCAAGGTGGAGAAAAAAATACGACAAATAATCGCATGGAGCTGTTAGCAGCTATTAAAGCATTGGAGGCGATTAAGTCTAAGGATATTTCTATTGACCTATTTACTGACTCTAAGTACGTCATGCACGGTATTAATGATTGGATTAAAGGCTGGAAAGCCAAAGACTGGAAAACAGCTGCTAAAAAACCAGTTAAGAATGTTGATCTATGGCAACGTCTTGACAAGCTTAATGGCACACATACAGTGCACTGGCATTGGGTTAAAGGGCATAGCGGCAATGAAGGTAATGATATGGCAGATGAACTAGCCAACCAAGCGATGGATAATATAGTTTAATTTAATCGTCTTTATTTATTAAAAAATTATAATATTACAATATATAGATAGTTTTCAAATAACTTGCAATCTACGTCCTACATGGTATAACAATAATTTTTAACGTATTTCAATAAGGAGAAAAGTAGTGAAGAAATTAGCTGTATTATTTGGTTTGATGTTGAGTATGTCAACATTTGCACACATGGATGGTGAAAAAGTTTCTCCGTTGTCAAAAGACGCTACTGAAGCGCAAAAACAAGTTGTGCGCGATGGTGCAAATGATTTTTGTGAAAGCGTTGAAGAAGACAATAGAGAAGAATGTGTTATGGATTTCTTTGCAAATCATAACTTAGAAGAAGAGCCTAGCTGTGACTAGGTATAGAATTAGTAACTTTCAGAGTTTTTAACACTGAAAATTACCAATAACAACTCAATAAAGGGTTATTTTTTTAAAAATAAAGAGGAGAGAAGTATGAAACTTCAAACATTAGTAGTAAGTTCAGCTGTTGCGGCAGCATTATCAATTTCACCAGTTTTTGCAGAAGAAGTAAAAGGTAAGGGTGTAGGCATAACAAAAGGCGTTATGGAAGTTGCTGGTATTTCACGTAACCAAGATAACAATGCAATGATTGATCCAGCCTTTGCAAAGACATCTCGTCCATGTCCACCGTTCTGTATTCAGCCAACTAAGCCGTTTGCTCCTGCAGCAGTTGAGACTATTTCAGAGCTTGATATAATCAATGCAGCTCGTGATGTGGCAGCTGGAGATTCATCTATCTTAGTGGTTGATTCACGTACGCCAGGTTGGGCGAAAAAAGGCATGATTCCACATGCAATAAATGTACCATTTACAAAGGTTAATTCAAAAGCTTTAGCTAAAGATCCGATGGCTGTTGTAGACATCTTAACTGGAACTTTTGGCGTAAAAGATATGGATGGCGTTTTAAACTATGATAATGCTAAGACGTTGTACTTGTACTGTAACGGCGCATGGTGTGGACAATCACCTGCTAAAATCCGTGCATTACTAAGTATGGGCTATCCACAAAGCAAGATTAAATACTACCGTGGTGGTATGAATGCTTGGAAGCTTTTAGGTTTAACAACTAAGTAAATTGTTGTTCGATGTTCTAAAGAGAGGGATGTTAATAGCGTCCCTTTTTTTTGTTTTAAC
>JAHZKM010000024.1 GCA_022600395.1 Pseudomonadota bacterium
CTTTAGTTGGAAGGTCTGCAATACGCTTAAGCTGATCTGCATCTACAAATTCACCTGAAACGCCCAAACCTTTAACGACTAAATCTTCATTGTCTTTTGAAAAGTCTTTGAAGACACGTGCAACTGCGCCTGGATCTTCCTGAGAAAATCCTAGGATTACCGGGCCACTAAGAACGGGTAATACACATTCACATGTTGTTTCGTTAAATGCTAATTTTGCTAATGAATTCTTTACAACACGTAAAGAAACATCTGCATCCAAAGCACTTGCACGAAGCATTGTCATTTGTTCAACTGTCAATCCGCGATATTCAGCTACGCCTACAGAAATTGCATCATTTGCTAATGCATTAACTTGTTCGACAACAACTTTTTTTGCTTCAAGATTTAGAGCCATTTGCCTCTCCTGAACAGTTTAAAAAAGAAAGCTATATTATTATAACTTTCGCCACAGAGCACTTGCGCACCCTCTACATAGGCCAACTGTGTTACCAGCTATTTATGTAAAAATTCCAGGAGGAAAGTCTACACCTATGGTCTTTGAGGAACGCAAGGCATTCACCCTGCGACCCAAAGAATTCTTTTTTGCTAAACGTTAAATATCTAATGTATTTAAATCAATAGCAACACCTGCACCCATCGTTGATGAAATGCTTAATTTTTTAAAGTAAACGCCTTTAGCAGAACTTGGCTTAGCTTTTTTCAGCGCTTCCATTAATGCGGCGATATTTTCAGCTAGTGCTTTCACATCAAAAGATGCTTTACCAATACCTGCGTGAACAATAGCAGCTTTATCCGTTCGGTAACGCACCTGACCTGCTTTAGCATTATTAACTGCAGTTGCAACATCTGGCGTTACTGTGCCAACCTTAGGGTTAGGCATTAAACCACGAGGACCTAAAACTTGACCTAGTCGACCAACTACACCCATTGCATCAGGTGAAGCAATAACAACGTCGTAATTTAAGTCGCCATCTTGCATTGATTTCATTAAATCTTCCATACCAACTATATCAGCACCTGCTGCTTCTGCCTTTGCAATATTGTCGCCTTGCGTAAATACAGCAACACGTACTGTTTTACCTGTGCCATTTGGCAATACAACTGCACCACGAACATTTTGGTCAGATTTTTTAGCATCAACACCAAGGTTAACACTAACATCGATTGACTCATCAAATTTTGAAGTCGCGCATTCTTTAATAAGTGCTAAGGCATCTTCAATTGCGTATCGCTTACCATTTTCAACTTTAGCAGCAATTTCTTTTTGTTTTTTTGTTAAGTTAGCCATCTGATTAACCCTCCACTTCGATACCCATAGAACGGGCAGTACCAGCAATAATAGTAACCGCTGCTTCTAAGTCATTTGCATTAAGATCTTTCATTTTGATCGTTGCAATCTCTTCTAGTTGTGCGCGTGTAATCTTGCCAACTTTATCGGTATGAGGAACACTCGAACCTTTAGCAATACCAGTCGTTTTAAGAATTAACAATGCAGCTGGGGGTGTTTTAGTAACAAATGTAAAGCTACGATCGTTATAAACCGTAATAATTACAGGTACTTTCATACCTTTGTCAATTTCTTGAGTTTTGGCATTAAATGCTTTACAAAACTCCATAATGTTTACACCATGCTGACCTAGTGCAGGACCAACTGGAGGTGAAGGATTAGCTTCTTGTGCAGGCACCTGAAGCTTAATATATGATTCAATTTTCTTAGCCATTTTACTTCCTTGAGGGGTTTCCTCGTATGGGTACAAGCGCCTATTAAGCTCCCCGTTTAAAACACGACATCTGTCGCTCTATATTTATGTTTTTTCTACTTGCGAGAATTCCAACTCAACTGAAGTGGTACGACCGAAAATTAACACTTCCACTTTAAGAATACTCTTGTCATAATCAACCGCTTCAATAACACCATTAAATTCATTAAACGGCCCATCAATCACCAGTATTTCTTCACCAGGTTGATAAGCAACCTTAGGTTTAGGCTTATCCGCACCCTCTTGAACACGCGCCATAATTCGATCGGCTTCACGCTGTGTAATTGGAGAAGGCTTGCCTGAAGATCCGCCAATAAAGCCGATAACGTTATTAGTATTTTTAACCAATAACCAACTTGGCTCAGTAAGTTCCATACTAACCAACATATAGCCTGGAAAAAACTTTCGCTCTGCAGTCTTTTTCTGGCCATCTTTAAGTTCAACAACTTGCTCAGTTGGGACCATTACTTCACCAATCAGATCTTCTAAACCTTCTCTAGCAACAGCATCTTCGATTGCAGTTTTAACTTTGGCTTCATATCCGCTTCTAGCATGAAGTACGTACCATCTTTTAGACATTTATAACTCTCTTAATTTGTTAATAGCTGAACCATCCATGAGAAGAATGCATCAACTATCCACAAGAAAATAGCAACAATCACAACTGCAACCATAATCATGCCTGTCGTCTTAACAGTTTCATCACGTGTCGGCCATACAACCTTACGTAATTCAATTTTGGTTTCTTTAGTGAACGCTGCTAAACGTTTACCTTGAGGTGTCTTGAAAAAAATCAAGCTTGCAATTACCAATCCCGCTAACAAAACTAACACTTTGTATAATGTTGTTGTTAGTGCCAATGGATCTAAATAAAACACAACAAGAGATCCTATCACAACAAGGATTGATAAATACATTCCTAGTGATGATTCTTTTGTTTGACTTTCTATTGTTTTACTCACATTACACCTTTTAACATGGCAGGCGAGGAGGGACTCGAACCCCCAACCAACGGTTTTGGAAACCGCCACTCTACCAGTTGAGCCACTCGCCTATAAACTTTAAAGGCTCGGACCTAAGCCCGAGCCAAATTCTTCTTAGGTTTTCTTAAGCTTTTCGCTTAAAAATTAATCCGTAACCTTAGAAACAACGCCCGCACCTACTGTACGGCCACCTTCTCTAATAGCGAATCTTAAACCATCTTCCATAGCGATTGGTGATAATAGCTCTACGTCCATTTTCACATTGTCACCAGGCATTACCATCTCTACGCCATCAGGTAGTTTACAAGCACCTGTTACGTCAGTTGTACGTAAGTAAAACTGTGGACGGTAGTTATCAAAGAATGGCGTATGACGGCCACCTTCATCTTTACTTAAAACGTAAACTTCTGCTTCAAACTTAGCATGTGGCTTAATTGAACCTGGCTTCGCTAATACTTGACCACGCTCTACC
>JAHZKM010000025.1 GCA_022600395.1 Pseudomonadota bacterium
CTGGCCACGGTAAGTGCCAATTTTGTCAACTTTAGCCCAAGCGTCGTTAATAAACCCTGGATTGGCGTCTTGTTTAACGCCAAATGCCGGGATCCACCAATTATGAATCACGTCATTTGAAGTAATCAAAAATCGAATCGAGGTGTCAACAGGTATCACAACACGCTTATCCACCTCAAGCAAATAATGTTGAGGCTTGTCGACGGTTTTCAAGGAATTTTTTGAGCTTTTAGCCAAATTTGAAATAAAACTAATGCCTTCTTCAGGATAATCATATTGCCATTTCCATTGATGTCCGGTAATCTTAATAGTCATTTCAGCTTTTGAAGTGTCTTCTAAATCAATTAATGTTTTAGAAGCAGGAATGGCCATTGCCACAAGAATAATAACCGGAATAAGCGTCCATAAAATTTCGGCCTTAGTGCTTTCATGAAATTGAGCCGCTACCGCACCTTTTGATTTTCTGTGAGCAAAAACAGAATAAAACATTGCGCCAAATACAATAACCGCAATAACAACACAAACCCAAAACACCATCATGTGCAAACTGTAGATATCTCGACTGATCGAAGTGACGCCTTCGGTCATATTTAAGCCGTATTCTGAAAACACTGCTGTAGAAATTAGTGCTATAAACGACGCTATAGCGATTGATAATTTGCTCATATATCCCCCCAGATAAAAGCAATCGTTTGCATAAACAGCCAAACTGATCAAAAAAATTTAGATCAATCATACTACATTTTTTAAAATTATCTAGCCTATTCTTCATAAAAAATCCATTATTTAAATCAACATACTCTAATGTTCTTGACAAGTTGCAAAATGAATGCTTTAATGAATACACATTATTTTTATACGGAGAAAATATGGCTATCATTCAAACAGTTAGAATGCAAAAGAATGCAGGGAAAAAAGCAACCATTAATATAATTGGCTTAGGATCACCAATTACTTGGGTTCGCAAAGCTTTAAATGACATTATTGCTTGTCCAAAATTAGCTATTTTTTATGGCGGGCTGTTTACTCTAATCGTCTACAATTTATGGCTACTCCTTGAGCAGTCTGCTGCACTTCACGATGTCTCGGCACCCTTGGTCGCAATGATCATTTTGGTTCTAGGCCCTATATCTGCTATTAGTCTTTATGACGTATCTAGAAGAATTTCTAATGGTGAAAAACCCACGATTGGTAGCGTATTAAAAAGCTCAATTAAATCAAATGGCGCATGTCCTTCGGTTTTTATATCAATTGCATTAATGTTGCTAGCCATTGCCTGGATGGTTTTTTCACCGCTAATTTATACAGTTTTTACCGCTGGCGCATTAAATATTGTCAACCCTGATCAAACCATTATTCAAAATATTGTTGCTGATTTTTCTAATGGCACCAATATGGGGTTCATTATTGCCTACTCAATCTTTACATTAGTGTTGGCATTAATCGCATTCATGATTAGCTGGTTTTCATTTCCAATGATTCACGATCAAGATGTAGATCCATTTACAGCCATTGCCACCAGTTTAAAAGCTGCCTCAAAAAATACACTGGTCATGATTCCATGGATTATCTTTGTAGGTGCTGTGGTAATAATTGGCCTGCTAACCCCTTATTTTTTAGGGCTTGTGATAATAATTCCAATATTAGCGCACGCCACTTGGCATGCGTATGAAGAAATGATTGGTAACGTCAAATAAATCAAAATATACACCTTTAAGCATCGGTTCGATCGTAGATTGATCTGGTGCTTTTTTTTGCAAAAAAAAATATAGCCAGCTATGTATACAAAATTGCTGAAATACTCAATTATTCTCGCGCTTATCGTTGTCATAATTGGTGCTTACACCAGGTTAAGTAATGCCGGACTAGGTTGTCCAGATTGGCCGGGCTGCTATGGGCAAATCATCGTTCCTGATATGGCTGACGGTACCAAGATTGCAGGCTATGATCGCCCACTTGAAAAAGACAAAGGCTGGACGGAGATGATCCATCGTTACGTTGCCTCCATGCTAGGATTAGTCATTCTTGTGCTATGGTTTTTAGCCCTTAAAGGCAAAACTCAGCGCCCTCAGTCTATGACACTGCCCAGCTTTACCGCTTTATTTGTTATGCTGCAGGGTGCTTTTGGCATGTGGACTGTTACCTTAATGGTTCATCCTGGTATTGTCACCATACATCTTGCAGGTGGGTTTATTACCAGCGTTCTACTAATTTGGTTGTTTCTTAATCAAAATAGCCGTGTTGGGGTTTTTTATCATCACATTCTCAAGCGACACAAATATTTACTTTTAATCGTGCTAATAACACTAAGCGCTCAAATAGTTCTGGGTGGCTGGACTAGTACCAATTACGCAGCACTCTCTTGCGGAGAATACTTTCCAACTTGTTTAAATAGCTGGTGGCCAGAAATGGACTTTTCCAATGCCTTATATTGGGGTCCAATAGGCACACAATATAACTATGAGTATGGCGTACTTGAAGATCAAGCACGTACAGCCATTCAGATGCTGCATCGTATTGGCGCATTAGTTATTACTATTTTGATAATTTCTTTATTGGTGGCTTTTAAACGCTATGCACATTTAAAAAAGCATCGTCTGCTGATAGGCAGCTTGCTAACGATTCAAATATCGCTAGGTATTTTGAACGTTATTCTATCGTTGCCAATATCCATTGCAGTATTGCATAATGGCGTAGCGTTGTTACTATTACTTAGCCTCGTTAGCCTAATACATAAAAC
>JAHZKM010000026.1 GCA_022600395.1 Pseudomonadota bacterium
CACGAGTATGGTTTGGCAATAGACAATAGATTGACTAACTGTCGCACAAGTACGCTATAGACTCTTAATTACCCCTCTTTTTTTGATCTGTGGTGCCCAATCAGTGCGGGATTCGCTGCCCTAAGCAGCCCTATATTTGTTGTAATCCAAGTAAAAACCTAGGGTTAATTTGGATTATAATTAGAACATTTTTATGAACTGGAAGCACCTGCTATGAATTGGCGTCATCGAACCGAAAGAAAATTTGAAGGCTTTTCAGATTTGTTATTTACTCACAGCAAGAAAACCATTCTTGCTGTTTTATTATTAATGGTAGGCTTTGGCTCTCAGCTGCCTACGCTAACCATGGACACCTCTACAGAAGGTTTTTTGCATAAAACCGACTCTATGCGTGTGGCTTATGACGAGTTCAGAGATCAGTTTGGTCGGGATGAAAAGCTACTAATTGCCATTAAAACAGAAAATGTTTTTGATCTAAAGTTCCTGCAAAAGCTAGAAAAACTGCATCAGCAGCTAGAGGCAGAGCTGCCTTATATTACCGATGTTAACTCTCTTATTAATGCGAGGAACACCTATGGCGATGACGAAAGTTTGATTGTTGAAGATTTATTTGAAGATTTGCCCAATTCCCAGCAACAGATTGAGCCACAAAAGCAAAGAGCACTTAACAATCCTTTATTGCAAAATTTGCTCTTTAGTGAAGACCAAACTTTTACCGCTATTATTATTGACACTCAAACCTATTCTTCTTTTGATGTGAACGGTGATTTGGTTGTTGAGCAAGAAGAAGACGAATTTGCAGATGAGCCGGTTATTGGCGCCGCGACTGATAAAATCTATTTGTCAGATGCTGAAAATACCGTGATTGTGAAAAAAGCACAACAAATTGTTAAAGAGTTTGCAGCAGAAGACTTTAAGGTTTATCTAACAGGCTCTGCTGTGATTGCCGGCACGCTTAAGCAAAGTATGATGGAGGATACTAAAAACTTTATCATTAAAATGATTGTGATGATTGTTATTGTTTTGGGTCTGTTATTTAAGCGCCTATCGGGCGTATTATTGCCACTCACATCAGTTGCGTTTACCATTACAGTGACCCTGTCTCTTATGGCGATTACAGGTACACCATTTACCATTGTCACTCAAATTATGCCGTCATTTTTGTTAGCGGTAATTACTGGTGGTGCTATTCATTTATTGGCGATTTTTTACAAAGACTTATCCAAAACCCAAGACAGAAAAAAATCTTTGCGTTACGCTATGGGCCACTCTGGGTTGGCGATTGTGATGACATCACTCACCACAGCGGCAGGACTTTGGTCTTTTTCATTTTCAGAGCTATCTCCCGTGGCAGATCTAGGTGTTTTTGCTAGTAGCGGTGTATTGATAGGCTTATTGTTTAACTTGGTGTTGTTGCCAGCACTCATTGCTAGTATGAGCATTAAGCCTCATACCGCCAAAGAAGATGCACAAGAGCATACCCAGATGGATAAAATGCTGTTAGGCATTAGCCGTATTTCAACGGGTTACCCAAAAGCCATTATCGCAATTAGCACACTGATGATTTTGGTGGCAATTGCCTTTGCCTCACATCTCAGATTTTCGCATTATCCATTGATCTGGTTTCCAGAAGAGCACGCTTCTCGTGTGGCAACTGAAGTGGTTGATGATAAGTTGAAAGGCTCAATCACCATGGAAATAGTTATTGATACGGGTAGAGAAAACGGCTTGTACGAGCCGGCTGTGCTAAATAAGATCGAGCAAGCCACTGATTATTTAAATAGCGTTCAAACACAAGACTTTTACGTAGGAAAAACATTAAGCTTGGTGGATGTTCTTAAAGAAACCAATAGAGCACTTAATGAAAATAAACCTGAATTTTATGTTGTGCCCCAGGACAAAAACCTAGTCGCTCAAGAGTTGTTTTTATTTGAAAATAGTGGCAGTGATGACTTAGAGGATTTTGTTGATTCGAGCTTTTCTAAGGCGCGCATTACAGTGAAACTGCCTTATGTTGAATCGCTAGGATACAACAAATTTTTAATTGAATGGAAAGCTTACTTTAATCAGCAATTTGATGGCGTGGCCGATGTTAGATTTACAGGCATATCAGTTTTGTTGTCTACCATTATGGAAAAGGCCATTCATTCTAGCGCAGTGAGTTATGTTATTGCTTTTGGCTTGATTTCAATTATGATGATTGCCCTAATCGGCAACGTCAAAATTGGATTAATCAGCATGATTCCAAACATGTTGCCAATTTTGTTCTTATCAACCATTATGGTGATTTTTGATATGCCACTAGATATGTTTACTATGCTAATTGGTGCCATTGCTCTGGGCTTGGCGGTTGATGACACGGTGCACTTTATGCATAATTTTAGACGCTATGAGCTTGAATATAACGATGTTGATAAGGCAGTTAGACTGACGCTTATGGGCACAGGTCGAGCAATTGTGGTTACCTCAATAGTATTGTCAGTAGGCTTTTTGGTGCTATTGTTTGCCTCAATGAGCTCTATGTTTAATTTTGGCGTCTTAACAGCCAGTGCTATTTTTATAGCCTTGCTGGCTGACTTTTTCTTGGTGCCTGCCATCATGAAACTACTCATTCACAACAAAGGAGATTTATAATGAATATAAGACCATTAGTGGCGCTGGGCATCTTCTTAGGATCGCCTGCTGCGTTTGCTGTAGATCAAGCTCGAAGTATTATGGACAAAGCAGATGCTCGAGATGACGGGGCAAGCATGGTGTCAACTATGCAAATGACGTTGATTGATAAAAACAACAAACAACGCATTCGTCAAATGCGTATGTTTTCAAAAGATATTGATGCCAACACTGAGCATAAAACCATTTTTTTCTTATCGCCGAGCGATGTTAAAAATACAGCATTCTTGACTTATGATTATAGTGGTGACGATAAAGACGACGATCAGTGGATGTATCTGCCAGCTTTGAAAAAAACCAAGCGTATTCCAGCTAGCGATAAAGACGCCGCCTTTATGGGCAGTGATTTTTCTTATTCAGACATGACCGATAATGAGCTAGACGATTACAGCTATAAGCTATTGGGAGAGAGTACCATTAAACGTGCTCAGGGTGATGAGAAGGTATGGAAGATTGAGGCTTTGCCCGTTAATCAAGCAGTGATTGATGAAACAGGTTATACCAAAAGTGTTTTATATGTGCGTCAAGACAATTATGTATTAACTAGAGCAAAGTTTTATTTGAAAAAAGCCAGTCGTATTAAATATATGGATGTGCAAGCAATAGAGAAAATTGATGGTATTTGGGTTGCTATGCAAACCAAAATGACCACCAAACAAGGTAAGCAAACTCTGCACAAAACTATTTTAACCAACTCCTCTGTTGAGATTAATAAGGCGATTGACGATGACATGTTTACCATCCGCACGATTGAAAAAGGCCTATAAATGATGAAATGGCTGACAATCAGTATGCTGTTGGGTGCTTCGCTCGCAGCACACGCCGAAGATGGTTTTGATGATGACGGATTTGACACAGACGAAGTGATTATTGCCATTGATCATGAGCCCGAAGCTAGAGGTTTGCTATATGGTTCGATAGATTTAGAGGCGCATTACAATTTTGATAATGATAAAGACTTGTCGTTGCTCAAAACTTGGGTAGATGTGATTGGTGAATATAAGCTAGACAATGGTCACAAGATTACAAGCAATCTGAAAGGTGCGCATGATTTTATTTATGAACTTGATGGTAGTAATTACACTGCCAAACCTAATGGCTACGAAAATGAGATTAATCTCAACGAACTAACCCTGGAAGGCAGTCTAAATCCCAAGCTTGATTTCAAGGTGGGTAGGCAGATTGTGGTTTGGGGAAAGTCAGACTCTATCCGCATTACCGACATTTTAAACCCGTTAGATAATCGCATACCTGGTTTGGTTGATATTAAAAATCTGCGCTTAGGGCGCACCATGAGCAAGCTCGATTATTATGTTGATGAATATAATCTTTCTATGATTGCCCTGCATGAAAATCGCTTTACCGAAAATCCCGCCCAATATTCAGATTTTAAGTTAACAGCAGACAAGCCCACTAATAAACCTGATAACCAATTAGACAATTTGGGTGTTGCATTAAGTCTAACCGGCGCTTTTAAAGGTTATGATATGGGGCTATATTTTGCAGATACGTATATCGACAAAGCTTACCTAAAAGGCGATACACTCTTTTATGACAACAAGTCTAAAATGTTAGGCGGCGCCTATAATCAAGTTATTGACAGTTTTTTGCTGAAAGCAGAAGCAGCATATTTTGATCAAATCAAATATAACACAGATATTAATAACACCGTAAACAGCGCCAGAACGGATGTTTTGTTAGGCGTAGAATATAATGGTATTACCGATGGCTCAATTAGCTATGAGATTGCACTGAGAAAAATTCATGATTACCTAGACACAATGAATAGCGCGCTTAATGGCTATAAGCGCGAAGAGGAGTATCAGCAAGTGGTTCGTTTCAGTCAAGCGTATTTGAATCAAACGCTTGACCTGAGTGTTGTGCTTAGTGCGATGGGCAACTCAGCACAAGACGGCGGTTCTGCTAGGGTGACACTTGATTATGCTATTGATGATCAGTTATCAGTTAGTGGCGGTATCATTGATTATATTGGAGGCGACAACCCCATGATCGACAGCTATCAAGAAAATGACCGAATGTTTGTTAAGCTTAGCCACACTTTCTAAAGGATATTTTGCGTTTATTCTATATTATGTTATAATAATATATATTTTGGATTGATCGGGCAAATGATTAAAAAAACAAGTTTTATGTTAAGCATAGTGGCTATTGTATCGTTTAATGCGACTGCATTTTTTAGTACTAATGGTTTTATGCCATTTGGAAACGGTACGGGTTATACAAGCACAGCCCCTTGGAGCAATAACTCTAATTGGAACCCTATGGCTTCAGGTGCGCAGTTTTCTCCTGCCAATGATGCCAGAAATATGAGTCGTTATAGTAACCGCCCAAGCTCGCTTAGAAATTATCGCCAGAATCCAGCGTTCCAGCCGAATAATGCAATGATGGTGATGCCAAATCAGATGCAACCAAGCAACTGGCTGCAGGAAACTGACTTTAGTAAAACGCTTGAGCAGATTAAGGGTTCTGGTAGTAAAACTTTTTTTGTGAATGAAATGCCGGTCAACTTTAATGAAGGCTATCAAAACATACAGGCACAGTCGCAAAATATTGAGAATGCTGTTAAAGAGCAAATTAAACGCGCTCGTTTAACAGATGATATTTATGGCAAGCAAGGCTATGGATTGTCGCCGGCCGCTGCTTCAACACTTCGAGTCAATGCTGAATAGTTATTGAGAGGAAGACGTTTATTTAAAGGCCGCTATGATTAGCGGCTTTTTTATTTTTGTTCTAAAATAGCCTCCCAAAATACACATGTGTAAAATTTTCTAAATTTTGTTTGTAGTGTCAAATTAGTAAGCAAAAAAACCTAAATAATTAATAAAATTAGCTGTTTTTAGGGTTTTTAGGCGATATTTATCGCCTACACTTCAACAATTTTCATTTTTTTCATTATTTTTTTTAATTATAAAACCTTGTTAAATCATAGGTTTAGAGGGTTTTTATAAAAAAATATAAGAATATCATTGAC
>JAHZKM010000027.1 GCA_022600395.1 Pseudomonadota bacterium
CTTAAGCATCCACTTACTAAGCATCAAATTAATAAATTTAAGCCGCTTATGTCACGCATTGAAGACGAGCAAATTAATGCAGTGATTGAAGCTTCAAAGCAAACCACCACGCAACAAGAGCCAGAACAGCAAGAGGATGATAACATGATTAGCATTGACGATTTTACGAAAATAGATTTACGCATCGCTAAAATTGTAAAAGCGCAACATGTCGACGGTGCAGATAAGTTATTGCAACTAACACTGGATATCGGCGAAGATAAAACGCGTAATGTCTTTGCTGGCATTAAAGCACATTACGCACCTGAAGATTTAGAGGGTCGTTTAACCGTTATGGTGGCAAATCTTGCACCAAGACAGATGAAATTTGGCTTATCTGAGGGTATGGTGCTGGCAGCAGGCGATGGCAAGTCGCTACACATTTTATCGCCAGATTCGGGTGCAAAAGCTGGTATGAAAATTAGTTAAAAAAATTTAGAAATTTTGGAAATAGTGCTTATTTTATTTCAATAAACAACCAAGAATGGTTTTGCTTTAGTGCCAAAAACCACCCTTGATTTTGCAATAAGTTCTAACAGAAAACTCATCATTTCCTTTAAAACTTACAACTCTACAAAGTTTTTTGACACTTAGGTTGCTAGAGATCTTTGTAGAGATGATTTTGAAACTCTCATTTGTAGATTTAACAATTCCCACATATCCATCTTTTTGAGTATTTAACTCTATGGAAATTAGACCTGCTTTTATATTTGGTATGGTTACACTATCATCATCATAGTCACCCTTGTGAGCATTATTATGGCAAGCAGTACAGTTCGAAAGTGAACCGACTGATTGTTGAGTTATTAGCTCTTTAGAAATTCCATGATGCTTTCTTTTAATATAAGGGGTATTGGTAATGCGTAAAGGAGACTGGTGAGAAGGTAAAGATCTAGAAATCTTTTTTGATCGATTGTACGATGATTTGTCGGCCGCATTTAGCGTTAAGTATTTTATTATTTTATTTGCTGTAGATGAATCATCAAAAGAGACATCTTCGCCAAAGTGGTTTAACAATTCATCATTTGTCATTAATTTTTTCCAAGATCTTTCTGGCAACAATCCAGGCTGATAATCAAAATGACAAGCACCGCACTCTTCTTGATAAGTTGTGTTCTCTATAACTTGAACACCACGCTTGTTAAATATATTTAACAAGTTGTAGTCTGACTTGCTTTGTATAGCTGCAAAGATTAAAACAAAAAATAACCCTATTGATATGTATTTTTTAGTCATATGTTTTCTCCAATAATTAATTAAATCTAATAAACTCAATAAAGCTTATTTTCTCTTCTGGACTACATTCACGTTTGTAAGTGAATTTACAATTACGTTTTAGCCATTTATTTATTTTTTTTTCTTTAGTTAAACGTTCCGGGTTGGATTTAAGCGACAAAGGTTTGATTATTTTGTTGGTTCTAATGTGTTTCCCTGGCTGCGTTAGATCGCTTCCGTGACAACTTTTACAACTTTTTCCAGGCAGGATCTCTTTGCTCCATAATTCTTTCCCCATACTTGCACTGTAAGAGACTTGTTGATTGTTAGACCAGCCTTTATAGAGCTTATTAAAATCTATAGCCAGTATGTTGGTTGAAGCAATATAAATAATAATTGATAAAAGAATTTTATTCATATTTTCCTGTGGATTTTTGACCACCTGTAATCATCATTTTTAAAAGATTTGTGCTGTATATTCGACTTGAATATATCACGCCAGCAATATGCGTGGTAATTAAAACCAGCATTAAGTAGGCTATTAGTTCGTGCCAATTTTTAATTAATAAAACTACATTTGTTTCTATATTGCTAGTTAGAGGAAGCAGTACGCCGCTAAATTCAAGAGTAGACTCTAGCAATAGCCCTGTAAAAGCCATAATTGTTAACAAACTTAACATAGCTATCACCATATAGCTTCCAGCAGGATTGTGCAGTTGAAGCTTGGTATTTTTTCTCTTAAAGATTGCATTTAAATATTTAACTAGGGATTTTGGAGAGTGTAAGTATCTAATCCATAGAGAATTGTCATCTCCCCAAATTCCCCAAATCACCCTGGATAGAATTAAACTCATTATTAGATGTCCAAAAATTATATGAATTTCATTGTTCATGCCACTAATTCCAGTCATCATTAATAGTAAAAATGTACTGACAGTGCACCAATGAAAAACTCTAACCACAATATCAATATGTTTCATTATTTTGTTTGCTATAAATATAATGTTGTTGGTGCTATTATATTTGGTGTAATTAAAAACCAACATAGGCTTATCCACCTAAATCGATAAGTAGAAATACTTACGTATTGCGAATTAACAATATGTTGTTAGCGTTATACTAATAACGTGGTAAGATTAATTATGTAATTATTTTTTTATAAATATTGTGAAAAACAAATAGGCATACAGGCTCTATAAAATGAATGACAATACTTTCAAATTGGTTAATATTGCAGTATCTTCTGCTTTAATATTGTTTTTTTCCATCGATGTTGTGGTGGACTTGCTTGAGGGTGACGCAAAAACAATTCACTTCTACATAGAGACATTTTTTGTCGTTATTATGACGACTCTGTTTGTTTTTCATATTCGTGAGTTTAATAGTATGCAAAAAAATATTGTTCTTGCTAAAGGGGAGTTGTCTTTACTAAAAAAAAGCACGGTAGAGCTAATCAATTCCCAAATAGATTTGCTTAAGCTTACAAATGCTGAAAGGGAAATTGCCTGGCTATTAATCAAAGGCGTCTCATATAAAAAAATTGCAGAATTGAGAAGTGTTAGTGAAAGAACTGTTAATCAGCAAGTTGGCAGTATCTTTAAAAAATCCAAAGTTAAAAATCGCCATGAATTTATTAGCGGATTTATTGAAGATTTGATGAATTAAGGTTTTTTATCGCTTAATTGACATGAAATAAGTATTTCTACCTATGTTTTTTTGTATTTTCACCAATTGAAACACAGTTGTTTTCTCACTAGAATTGTTAGTGATTTAATTTTTTGGAGATGTAATATGTTAAGACGTAAATTTATTCAAATGTTTTTGGCTTCTGGCGTACTTTTGTCAGGATTAACCGCTACTGGAATCGCTCGAGCTTCTGGCTCTGGTGGTGGGGACTCTTCAAGTGGCGGCTCTAGTGGTGGTGGAAGCTCCTCTTCAGGTGGTGATTCTTCTAGTGGTGGAAGCTCTTCTTCAGGTGGTGATACTTCTAGTGGTGGATCTTCAAACGATTCAGATTCTTCTTCTGGCAGTTCTGACTCAGGTACGAGTGGCTCTTCTGGTAGTTCTGATTCAGATAGGGGTGGTTCTTCTTATAGTTCGTCAATCTCTGGCTCTTCATCTCACAATACAGCTACGCAAAATAAATTAGTTGATGATGTAGATGGTTTGCTAGATTCAGACAACTATACGTCTGTTTCTATTGATAACTTGTCTAGCACTTTGGATTCTTTCAAATGATGAATCGAATTACAACTATTGGCTTGTTGTTACTCTTTTTAAGTGGGTGTGTTACTGCACCTACTAAGGAGGCGTTAAGTCTTGGGGATAGGATACTTGCAGATGTGCTTAATTCTAAGCCAGATGGCTATATAGGTGCTATCGGCTCTTCTCAAGATAGCTACAAAATCGTTTCTACAAAGATCAGCAATAGCGGCGTCAAGCTTTGTCGAGTGCTTTCTGTAGAGAGTGAGAATGAGTTTAAAGTAGAAACTTATTGCAAGATGAAGGGTGGTAATTGGCAGTAGAACACTCCAATGCTCATCAGCAAAAGCATTTCACAACTAGGGCGTTTGATAGCTTAATTTGTATCACAGCGCCCGCTTCTTTTATTGAATTAGCAGAAGCAACTTTAATTGGTTGGCGCTTTGTAGAGCAAAAAAGTAGCTTAGCTAAGAGTGATATTATTGTTTCTTATCGAGATAACTTATTTCATGTAGATTCAACCATTCTTGATAATCCTAAAGTTGTTGATGATTTGCTTGATGCTTTAAATGAATTTTTTCTTTGTTTAAGTTACTTGATTGCCAATAAAACTCAAGAATTTAGCTTATTGCATTGCGCCAGTTATACTGAGGCAGGAAAAAACATTATTCTTCTAGGTGGCAAAAATTCTGGAAAATCAGCAAAAACCTTATCCAAAGCCATAGCAGGAGAGCTTATCTATGCCGATGATTTGCTATTGTGGCATGCAAAGCGTGGCGTTTTTGCGACACTTGGCCTGCCTCTCAGGTTAAGAAGGGCAATAATTTCGTTAATTGATGGTGACACTGTTAAAGATAAATTTATTATAGGTAAAAACATTTTATATTCTCATCAAAAATTTTTCAATAATGCCAAATTAGGGGATGAGTTTTCGTTGGATCAATTGAAACTAATGAGTGAGGATTTTGATTTTGCAATAAAGGATATTCCAGTGCATAAAACCCTGTTCTATTTAAAGCGGCATTTAATAGCTGACAACTTTCTTTCTATCAAAAAAAATCTATAAAAAGCAAATTTTTGTAAATAAACGGGACACTCCTTTGATTTAATATTTTTAGTAAAAGCAACAACTTACATAGAAAATTAAGCTAAGTTTAAGCAGTTAAAAATATCGGAAATTTTAAAAATAGCCGTAAAATGGCAAAAATTAACAATTAAAATTGATCAAAATGTTTGTTTGAAGGTTTTAAACAGTCTATTTTCGACATTATTCAGTGATAAATACCTTTCTGCGTAAAAAATTAGCAAATTCTTTAAATGGGTGGTTTTCAAGCGATATTAACGTAAAATACTCTTTTCTGGAGAGATGTCAGAGTGGTTTAATTTGCTCGCTTGGAAAGCGGGTGTACGGTAACGTACCGAGGGTTCGAATCCCTCTCTCTCCACCAGCTTACCCCCTTCTACTAGAGCATTTTTAAAATAAATTATTCAGTATGCTTTTAGTATTTAAATCCATTTAAATCCATTTGAATTAATGATCGATTTTATTGATTGTAATGTCCTATTTATTTCTGTTGTATGCAGAGATTTAATCTGATATGATTCAATTGATTATTTAAAAAAAGGAGAAAAAAATGTCATTAAAAGGTTCAAGAACTGAACAAAGTTTAAAAGATGCTTTTGCTGGAGAGTCACAAGCTAATAGGCGCTACCTGTATTTTGCAAACCAGTGTGATATCTTAGGTGAGCCAGAAGTTGCAAATCTATTTCGCAATACTGCTGAAGGTGAAACTGGCCACGCACATGGTCATATGGAGCATTTAATTGAAGGTGGAGTTGGTGATCCAGGTACTGATATGCCAGCTAAAGAAATTAAAGATATGCTTGCAAGTGCCGTGCATGGTGAAACTCATGAATATACTGATATGTATCCTGGCATGGCTAAAACAGCTAGAGAAGAAGGCTTTGATGAGATTGCTGATTGGTTTGAAACCTTAGCAAAAGCTGAGCGTTCGCATGCTAATAGGTATCAAAAGGCAATGGACAGTCTTTAAATTTTTTTGAGCCATAGGTAGTCTTACTTATGGCTTTTTTTGTTATTTTATAAAAAAGGCTTTTGCTATGAGTATTAGAGAAGGTAACTTAGAAGCGCCAATTAGGCATTCAATTGATTGGAAGAATCCTGATTTTTACGATGAGGATAAATTAAATCAAGAGCTTGAAAGAGTGTTTGACATTTGCCATGGTTGTAGACGTTGTGTTAATCTATGTCAATCATTCCCAACTTTGTTTGATTTAATTGATGAATCACCAACTTTTGAATTAGACGGTGTTGAAAAATCAGATTATAAAAAAGTAGTTGATGAGTGCTTCTTGTGTGATTTGTGCTATATGACTAAGTGTCCATATGTACCTCCTCATCAATGGAATTTGGATTACCCACATTTAATGCTCAGAGCAAAAGCAGTTCAGTTTAAGAAAGGCGAAACATCAAGATCGCATAAACTGCTTACATCGCCAATGAAGGTTGGCTCTATTGCCTCTAAACCGGTTGTATCTTCAATAGTTAATTGGTCTAACAATCAAAAAGTATTAAGAAAATTAACTGAAATGGTTTTAGGAGTTCATGTTAATGCTGTAGTGCCAAAATACCATTCAAAAACTTTAACAAAAACTTTTGTAGATCAAGCTACTGATACTACGAGTGAAAAAGTAGCTATTTTTGGTACCTGTTATGGAGAGTATAACGATCCTCAATCTGTTTTAGATATTGTGGATATCCTAAGGCATAATAATGTTGAAGTACAATTGGTGAAAAAAAATCAATGCTGCGGTATGCCTAAGATGGAGCTAGGAGATTTGGATACAGTTGAAAAGTATGCTAATGAAAATATCGCGCCTTTAAAAGAGCTTGTAGATAAAGGCTTTAAATTAATGGCACCGATCCCATCATGTGTATTAATGTTTAAAAATGAACTTCCATCATTGATGGATGAAGATGAAGCTGTCAAACAAGTTTCAGAGGCTTTTTATGACCCATTTGAATACCTATCTTATTTACTGAAAAAAAATCAGCTAAAAACAGATTTTAAACAACTTGACAAGGAAATTGTTTATCAAGTTGCTTGTCATCAGCGAGTACAAAACATTGGAGCTCATACTAAGAAAATTTTAGAAATGATTCCAGGGATTAAACTTGATGTTGCTGAAAGGTGCTCAGGCCATGATGGCACTTATGGGGTTAGAAAAGATTCACATACTTATGCGGTTAAAATTGGTAAACCAATTGCAAAAAAAGTAACAGAAACTACAGATTATGTTGTAAGTGATTGTGTCATGGCAGGCAATCATATTGCTCATATAGCTGATAGAAAAGTAGATTCAATCCATCCAATCAGTGTGCTTAAAATGGCATATGGCTTATAAAAAATAAATATTATGATGCAATTACTCACAAAAAAAGACTTACTATCACTCGAACAATATGCTGAAAATCGTGACCAAATTAGAGCAGACGCTATAGCAACAAAATTGCTAAGAAATGTTTATTTGGGTGAACATATTAATTTTATGTTTGAGAATTTAGAAACTGTTAAATATCAGATTCAAGAAATGCTGCGCATTGAAAAAATATTTGAACCTAGTGAGATTCAAGATGAGCTGGATGTTTACACACCACTTATCCCAGATGGGCACAATCTGAAAGCAACTATGATGATTCAATATGATGACGTTGAACAAAGAAAAGAAGCACTTGCAAATATGATTGGGATCGAAAAAAAGATCTATTTTCAAGTAAAAGGTGCTGATAAAGTGTATCCAATTTGTAATGAAGATTTAGACCGAGAAACAGACGATAAA
>JAHZKM010000028.1 GCA_022600395.1 Pseudomonadota bacterium
CGAGGCAACGCCTACAGCAGCGCCAACACGAAGCTGCTCTTGCTCATCTTTACAAGCATTAGGAAAATCGGTTGATTTTTGAATATCACGAACAGTAATCATACCTTGCAGATCAAATTTATCATTCGTGATAACTACACGTTCAATGCGGTGTTGCTGAAGTAGGGATCTTACTTCGCTCATATCTGTGCCTTCAACCACTGTAATTAGCTTATGTTGTGGCGTCATTAGGTGTTCAACTAGCTGATCTTGACGCGTCTCAAATCTAACATCACGACCGGTAATCATGCCAACAATAGTGTTCCCCTCAACCACTGGAAGAGCGGAAATTTTGAATTTTTTTTGCATGTCAAAAACATCAGCAATAGTGGCCTTAGGCCCGATAGTAATTGGCTCGCGAATAATGCCAGATTCAAATCTTTTAACCTTACGAACCTCGTTTGCCTGTTCTTCACTAGACATGTTTTTGTGGATGATGCCAATACCGCCTTCTTGAGCCATAGTGATTGCTAGCTTTGCTTCGGTGACTGTGTCCATTGCCGCAGACAGAATTGGTGTATTTAAGGTAATATTTTTAGTGAGCTTTGTCGACATACTCACCTCTTTAGGCATGGTGGTTGAGTGTGCTGGTACTAGCAATACATCATCAAATGTTAGTGCGGTTTTTAGTAAGTTCATTTAATATCTCCTGCGGTTGACAAGGTTTGGAAAAATAAAGCCAATTAAAATTCCAAAGAATAAAACAAAACTACCTGTAATAAACCAGTTTCTAGAGCTGGAATCTTGTGTAGCCGTGTTGTTGTTTTTAAGTAGTTGAATTTCAGTTTTTAGCTGTAGATTTGTCGTTATAAGTTTTTCATTAGAATGTTCTAGCTTTAAAGCATCTTTATAAACCTCTTCAATATGCTGTTTTTCAGCAATAGATTTGCTGGTTTGAATAGATAATTTAGTATTTTTAGCTTTTAAGTCTTGTATTTCAGTTTCAAGCTCATTTTTTCTATTGGCCAGCTTATTAATAAGCAGTTTATTGGCATTGTAGGTTTGTCTTAATTTTTCCAATTGTTCTCTGGCAGGCGGGTTATTTGATAGATACCGAGAAATAATCCAGCCTGTTGTTTCTTCAAAATTGACCTGAGTCCAGCCATCTTCTGTGGCTTGCAAAATAGCCAGTTTGGAGCCAGAGGGTAGTGAACGCACAATGTTGTCGCCAAAAGTTTTATCAGAGCGCATTGGGATATCTACCTCATCAGTAATATAAACAAATGATTGCGCACTCACAAGCGAGCTTGCTAACAGTAGGGTGGCGATCAGATGTTTAAGTCTCATGTTATAGGCTTGATATTTTGTTTAATTGCTCTTTCAAGTCACTAATGGCACTCAATGTCGCACTCAGCCTTTCACGCTCAACATTGACAATAGCTTCTGGCGCACCGGAGACGAATTTTTCATTATTTAATTTCCCTTCAAATTGCATCTTTTGCTTGTCTAGTTTTTCAATTTCTTTGTTGAGTCGTGAAATTTCTTGATCTTTATCGATTAACCCTGCTAATGGAATAAGAATTTTCATTTCACCAACCAACGCAGTTGCTGATTCTGGCGCTTCTTCATTAGTGCTTAGTTTATCAATACTTTCCATTTTGGCAAGCGTATTTAAGATATTTGCATTATTTTGCAAATATACTTCATCAGATTGATTGAAATTTTGCACAAAACAAGGTAATGGTTTAGATGGCGGAATATTCATCTCGCCTCGAATTTTACGAATACCTAAGATAAAGGTTTGTAGCCACTCAATTTCAGCTTCTGAATCTTGAGAGTTTAATGATTGGTCAACTTCCGGGTAGGCTTGTGTCATTAAGCTGATGCTATTATCACCTGTAATGGTGCTACACTGTTCAAAAATCTCTTCGGTAATAAAAGGGATGATTGGATGCAGTAAACTTACGATTTCGTTTAATACTTTAATTAAAGTGGCTTGCGTACCTGCCTTGGTTTTGCCATCTTGCAAGAGAGGCTTGGATAGTTCAAGATACCAGTCGCAATAATCATGCCATACAAATTCATATAATTCTTGACTCATTAAATCAAGACGGTAATCATTTAAATGCTTATCAACATTAAGCTTAGTGCTTTGTAATCGAGATAAGATCCATTGATCAGCGGTTGATAAGCCAGCTGCTGGGTTGATGTTTTCACCTTCAAGTTTCATTAAAACAAAGCGAGAGGCATTCCATAGTTTATTGCAAAAGTTTCGATAGCCTTCAACACGCTTTAAATCAAACTTAATATCGCGTCCGAATGAGGCAAGTGCGGCAAACGTAAAGCGTAATGCATCTGTGCCAAAAGCTGGAATGCCATCAGCAAACTCTTGCTCAGTTTGCTTTTTAATTTTTTTAGCCATTTTTGGCTGCATCATTCCTTGGGTTCTTTTGGTGAGCAGTTCGTCTAGGGAAATGCCGTCAATCAAATCAATTGGGTCAAGTACATTGCCCTTGGACTTAGACATCTTTTGCCCCTGTCCATCACGAATAAGACCAGTGATATAGATGTCTTTAAAAGGAACTTCACCGGTAAACTTTAGCCCAAACATAATCATTCTAGCAACCCAGAAAAAAATAATGTCAAAGCCGGTAACTAGAACATTGGTTGGGTAGAATCGAGCAAGATCTGGAGTTTTTTCTGGCCAGCCTAATGTTGAAAACGGCCAAAGTGCTGAAGAGAACCAAGTATCTAGTACATCATTATCTTGCGAAAGTTTAACGCCTTCACCCGCTTGAGCTTGAGCTTCTGCCTGGGTATTTGCTACAAAGATGTTACCCTTGTTGTCATACCAAGCCGGGATGCGATGACCCCACCAGATTTGCCTAGAAATACACCAGTCTTGAATGTTGTCCATCCAGTTGAAATAAGTTTTATTCCAGTTTTCAGGAATAAAACGAATGTCACCATTTTTAACAGCATCAATAGCGGGTTTTGCTAATGGGGCGATTTTGACAAACCATTGGTCAGTCAGATAAGGCTCAATCACTGCATTGGTTCTATCGCCACGAGGTACCATTAGCTTATGCGGCTCAATTTTTTCTAATAAGCCTTGCGCATCTAAATCCTTAATGATTTTCTGGCGCGCATCAAATCGATCCATACCAGCATATGGACTGCTAACAACATCGTTAATTTTGGCATCATCTGTTAAGATGTTAATAATCTCAAGATCATGACGTTGACCCATTTCATAGTCATTAAAGTCATGAGCAGGTGTTATTTTGACACAACCCGTACCAAACTCCATATCCACATAGTCATCAGCAATAATAGTGATTTTTCGATCCGTAAGAGGCAAGTCAATCGTTCGACCAATTAAATGTTTATAGCGCTCATCATTTGGATGAACCGCAACAGCGCTATCGCCTAGCATGGTTTCAGGACGAGTTGTGGCTACCACCATTACTTCATCAGAGTTGGTAATAGGATAGCGCATATGCCATAAAGACCCTTGTTCTTCTGTACTAATAACTTCCAGATCAGAAACCGCAGTATGTAATACTGGATCCCAATTAACCAAGCGCTTGCCACGATAAATTAAGCCTTCTTGATGTAATTTGACAAACACTTTGTTTACAGCATCAGATAGACCTTCATCCATGGTGAAGCGTTCTTTTTCCCAGTCAACTGACGAGCCAAGTCTGCGCATTTGAGAGGTTATTGTGCCACCAGATTGCTCTTTCCAGTCCCAAATTTTTTCAATAAATTTTTCACGACCCACATCATGACGAGTGATATCTTGAGCAGCTAGTTGACGCTCAACCACCATTTGTGTGGCAATACCAGCATGATCAGTGCCCGGTTGCCAAAGAGTTTGCTCGCCTTTGCCCCGATGGTATCGAGTAAGCACATCCATAATGGTGTGTTGAAAAGCATGCCCCATGTGAAGCGAACCAGTAACATTTGGCGGCGGTAACATAATTGAGTAGGCGTTCTCACTGGTAGAATTGGCATCAGAGGAGAATAGATTTTTTTCTTCCCAAAGTGAGCGATATTTTGCTTCAATTTGTTCAGGATTGTAGGTTTTTTCCATTAACTTATAAAGATGGATTAAACTTCGTAATTATACTATAAAGGGATTGATAAATTGGATAATAAAACTTGGCTGGTGTATTTATTAAAGTGCGCCAATAACTCGTTATATTGCGGAATTACCAATGATTTGCCCAAGCGCTTGCGTCAACATAATGGAGAAATTAAGGGCGGGGCAAAATACACTCGTGCTAACGCCCCTTGTCAACTGATTTATCAAGAGAAAGCTCAGGATAGATCGAGTGCTTCAAAACGTGAATATGAAATCAAACAAATGGATAAGCAAACAAAATTAGCACTACTAGAATCCGTATGAATCAATACCAAAATATTTCTTGTAAAGATCATAGTGTTTTAGAGTTGGCGATTATGCGCGCTCAATCGATGCAGGTGAATATTAACTCTAGAATTAGAGTTATTCAACCAATTGATTTAATAACTCAAAACGGTGAAGAATTTTTAATATATATTGATGAAAAAGGCCAAAAACAACAATGTCGCGCTGATTTAATCACAATTTAAAAAAAAACTAAAATAATCAATAATCAATGAATCATTCTATATTACTTATACTAGTAATATATTTAAACAAACAAACTATAAAGCCACTGCCGATAAGTTTTCTGTTAATAGTTAAAAAATTTAGATGGCGAGAAAACCGCATTTTATATTGAAAAAGTTCATGATTACTATGGCCATATAATTATTTTCTTGACTTGGCAGCAACCATTTGAAGTGATAATGAGCTTATTGTTTTTGCAATAAAAAATAGTTAAATTTTTGTACACCGCCATTCGGTTTGACGTGTGATTCGGTAACGGTTTTAATGAGTTTAAAATTTTTAGATAATAATCGGCTAATTTTTTTTTCGTCATACTGAACAATATCTAGTTCAGAGCATTGTTTTGGTCCATCTAATGCAAAAGTTGCTAATAAGAAAAATCCATCTTTTTGCAGATAGTCGTTTAGTTTTTGAATATAGGTTTTTTGATCATTAGGGTCTGTTAAAAAATGAAAAACAGCTCGATCATGCCAAAGTTTGAAGTATTTTTTTGTAGAAAAATCCAAAATATTTTGGTGATAAAAACTCACTTTATTTAGGTTAGATACTAGTCTTTTTTGAGTGGATTTTAGCGCTATACTTGAAAGCTCTAATAATGACAGATCGCTAAATCCCTTATCAAGTAGATTGTCAGCCAAAACAGACACTCCACAGCCTACATCGATAATCGCATCATTTGGCTGTATCACTTCTATAATCCAGTCTAATGAAATGGTGGCATGATCTTGATGCCAACTAACCTGACTATGTTTTTTAGTGGTATAAACTTTATCCCAGTGGGAGAATGCGCTTTTCATTGATTCGGCGTTTATAATAAAGAATCTTTAAATTATAAGCGAGTTATTATGAGAATTTTGCACACAATGCTCAGAGTGGGGGATTTAGAACAATCGATCGCGTTTTATACGCAAGTATTAGGTATGAGTTTATTGCGCCAGAAAGAGTACCCTCAGGGAAGATTCACATTGGCTTTTTTAGGTTATGGCTCTGAGTCTGAACATTCTGCTTTAGAGTTAACCTACAATTGGGATCAAAGCACATACACAATGGGTACAGGATTTGGCCATATTGCCATTAATGTGGACGATGTTTACATTGCAGTTAGTAGAGCTAAAGAGCAGGGTGTTAAGGTTATTAGAGAGGCAGGGCCGATGAGCGCTGGAACAACTATTGTGGGTTTTTTACAAGATCCGGATGGTTATGAGATAGAGTTGCTTTCAAAAACGTTTGAATAGCTTATCTTGGAAATAATTATTCATATACCAAGAAAACAAGCTATCTGGTTAAGTGTAATTTTTGCGTCCAGATAGGGCGTGGGCAATGGTATTAATGTCTGCATATTCGAGCTCTCCACCAATCGGAATACCATGTGCAATGCGTGTAATTTGTACATCAAACTGTTTAGCCATATTGCTAATATAATGCGCTGTTACCTCACCCTCAACCGTGGCATTTGTTGCAAGAATAATCTCCTTGATATGGCGCTGTGAAAGTTTTTGCTCAAGTTCATCAAGTCCAAGCTCGCTTGCACCAATGCCATCAATCGGTGAAAGATAGCCACTAAGAACGAAGTACTTACCTTTATAAGCGCCGCTTTGTTCAATAGCATGAATATCTGTTGGTGTCTCTACCACACAAAGTTGGGCACAATCACGCGCATCATTGGCGCAAATATTACAAAGTGTTTTTTCACTTAAAGTTCTGCAAGAATGGCAATGCTGTACATGCTCCATAGCATCAACCAAGGCTTTGGCCAGCTCAAAGCCACCATCTCGATTGCGCTCTAGTAGATGATAAACAAAACGTTGTGCGGTTTTGCTACCAACGCCTGGCAGAGCGCAAAAAGCTTTATTAAGTGTTTCAATCATAGGTTAAAAAAAGCGTCCTTAAAATGGCAGATTCATGCCGCCAGGTAGTTTCATGCCGCCTGTTGCACCTTTCATTTTTGCTTCTGACGCTTGAGATATTTGCTGGGTAGCATCATTCATTGCGGTTAGGATCAAATCTTCAAGCATATCTTTATCGTCCATTACCATCGCATCGATTTTAATATTCGTAGCGATATGTTCGCCATTAATGCTCACTTCAACCGCACCGCCTGCGGCTTTTCCAGTTGCACTTAAGGCTTTAATTTCTTCTTGTGCTTTTTGCATATTATCTTGCATTTGCTGGGCTTTTTTCATCATCCCTGCCATTCCACCTTTTAACATAGGCTACTCCTTATTTAGTGTCGTGTAATTTCTTTGATGGATTTAACATCCACTTTTGCATTAAAAGTTTGCTCTAATTGTTGCACAATTTCATCGTTTAAAAACGTTTGTTGGATTTTGTCTAAATGGAGCTTGTGTGCTTTAGACTCCTTTTGTGCCAAAGTTTCAGCATCTAACTGATCAAGATTAATTACCAAATTTAACTCTGCGTATTGCACCCTTAAACTCCCAAGTATACTCTTGTGAACCTGATCGCTTAATAGGTTAGTAAACTGCTTATCCAGTGTAAGCGTGAGCGTGTTGTTTGCTAATGTGTCAAACAAAGTATTTCTAACTAGCATCTTAGCACCACCTGTAAATTTAATTGTTTGGCTTATCTCTTCCCATTCTTGCTGATTGCTAATAGTCAAAGAATGAGCATCTTGAAGTTGTTCTGTTTTTTGAGTAGGCGCTTGCGTGTGAGGTTTTTCAGCTAAAAGTTTTTTAGTAGCTTGTATACTTGGAGTCGCTTTAGGCGTGATTTTTAGAGTTTTTTTTTCTGTGTTTTTTAAGCTATCTACATCACTATGAAACGCTAGCATACGTAATAGTGTCATTTCAAATCCAATTTGCTCACTTGGTGCTAGCGACATATCGCGCGTACCGTTAATCGCCATTTGATAAAAAATCTGTAAATCTTGGTTGGAAATCTGCCCTGATAGTGCTTGAATGTCGTCTTTACTTTCGTCAGCAACAACTTGCGCCAGTGAGATTTGATGAAACAACGAACTAAGGTCTTTTAAAGCATTCACAAGGTTTTCGCCACGATGCGACAAATCCTTAACAAATTCAATCACCGCTTTAGCATCCTGATTAAATAAATGCTGGGCCAAGCTGATGATATCATCATGATGCACCAGCCCCAACATGGCTTTAATATCTTGACTGGTAACGGATCCATTACCATAGGAGATGGACTGATCTAGCAAACTAAGCGCATCACGCATCGAGCCGTTACCAAATTCAGCAATTTGGCTTAGCGCAATTTCTTCATAAGTTAGCTTTTCAGCATCCATGATAAATTTCAGCTGACCAAGGATTTCATCGTGGGTAAGCTGTTGCAAGGTAAATTGCAAACAACGGGAAAGCACAGTAACTGGTAGTTTCTGTGGATCCGTGGTTGCTAGTAAAAACTTGACATGCTCAGGTGGCTCTTCCAAGGTTTTTAATAGCGCGTTGAAACTACTTTTGGAAAGCATGTGCACTTCGTCAATCAGATAAATTTTATATCTGTTCTTAGTCGGCATGTACTGTGCGTTTTCAAGCAGTTCGCGCATATTATCTACACCAGTATGCGACGCAGCATCTAGCTCAATCAGATCAATCGATTGACCTCTATCGATCTCTAAGCAAGTAGGGCAAGTGCCACAAGGAGAAGAGCTAACGCCGGCTTCACAATTGATCGATTTGGCGAAAATACGCGCAATGGTCGTTTTACCGACACCACGCGTACCGGTAAATAAAAAACCATGGTGTAAGTTGTTCGCATCGAGTGCATTAACAAGGGTTTTTTTGGCATGAGTTTGCCCAACTAATTCGCCAAATGTATGCGGGCGGTATTTGCGGGCTAGGACTTGATAATGCTCACTCATGCTCAAAAGGATAATTTAAAAGTGGCAGCACCCAGAATAACATCCAACACATGAAAAAACTACTACCGTTGCTCCCTTCCGGGCCTGGCGGGGTTTGTAGTCATTCATTGCCGGCGCACCCTAAGCACCACCAAAATTTATTTTACTTGAAATAATCAGTGAGATTTTTCAATTATTTTTTTAGAGTTTTTTTGCAAGGCTAGAAATAGCAAAGTAAAGGGTTTATGTAATAATAACGCCAATTTTTTTTAATCCTGTTAATAAAACCAGCATCATACTGATAATTAGTCTTATTCAACAATAATAAGGATAGAGAAATAATTAGTACACTGGTTAATTATTTGGCATTTTTTGCCAATTCTAAGCGTTCAGGTGTGCCAACATCTTGCCAGTAGCCTTGATAATGCTCTCCACTCAGCTGGCTGGTGGCGAGCGCCTCTTTGAATAGGGGATAGAGCGGAAGTTTATCTTGGGTGTTTATATGTTTTTTGAAAAAATCAGGATGGTAAGCGCCAATACCTGAAAAAGTAAGGCTTTTACTATTTGCTGTTATTATTTGATGGTTGTCGATAAGAGAAAAATCGCCTTTTGCATTATGTTTAGGATTGTCTACTAATATTAAATGAGCAAGCGAATCAGCCGGTAAGGTGAGTTTGGACAAATCATAATCACACAATACATCAGAATTAATAACAACAAACGGCTCTCTTCCCAATAGTGGTAGTGCATTAATAATGCCGCCAGCTGTATCAAGCGCACCAGAAAATTCATCACTATAAGTCACTTTAACGCCAAGCCTTGAACCATTGCCAAGATAAGCCTTAATTTGCCACCCTAAATAGGATACATTTACAAAAATATTGGTTATTTTGGCTTTTTTAAGTGCGATAATTGAATGCTCAATTAGTGTTAACCCTCTAACTTTTATTAAGGGTTTTGGGGTGTTTTTGGTTAGCGGCATCATGCGTTCACCTCTGCCTGCTGCTAGAATCATTGCTTTCATAATATGGCCTTTAAAAGGGAAAATTCTGGATATTTATCTGCCATTTGTAAGGCGTGCTTTTTAACCAGTGGAATGTCATTTAAATATTGATGTTTGCCATCTCTAATAGAAAGGCGTTTGAAAATACCTAAAATTTTAAGATGGCGTTGCAAGCCCATCAAATCAAATTGCTTTTCAAATTCCGCAAAGGAAACTTGAACATTGTCTTGCTCGTAGAAATAAGTGAGCAGAGTTTGTATTTCAGTGGGGCTGAGCTCAAAGTAAGCGTCTTTTAGCAAAGAGACTAAATCATAAGTGTTTGACCCGACAACCGCATCTTGAAAATCAATAATTGTAATTTTGTCATGAGTGATCATTAGATTTCTAGAATGGTAGTCGCGATGGACGAACACTTGGGGTGAATTAAGCGAATTTTGAATAAGTTGATCAAATAATTGATTTAAGTCAGCAATTGTTTTCTGTTGAATATTTTTGGGTAAATACCAGTCAATAAGTAGTGTTAGTTCTTTTTTTAATAAGGTTTGATCGTATTGATTCAGTAGATGGGTTTTTACGTCAATTCTTTGAATTTTGATTAATTCGTCAATGGCTAGCCTGTATAAATCAAGATTTGTTTTGCCATTGAGTGCTTGCAAAAAAGTTGTATTACCTAAATCTTCAATAAGTAGAAATCCTTGAGCTAAATCAGCATCAATAATTTTGGGCGCATGTATGTTATTGCTTCTCAGTAAATTGGCAATATTTATAAAAAGTTTAGAGTTTTCTTTGGCAGGCGGTGCATCCATGGCAATAAAACTTAGATTACTGCGCTCAATACGAAAATAACGCCTAAAGCTAGCATCATCGCTAGCTTTAGAGAGAGCAAAGCTAGCGTCGTCAAAGAAAACCTCTAGCCAATCTTCTAGTTGGTCTAGGCGTTGATCATTCATATAACTATCCTGCGTATTTTAAGCTTTGGTAATGGTCATATACTTGCGACCAATGCTGACCAATTTTGCCGTTATTAATCAGTTTGGAATCAATCGTGGTGATTGGCATAACCTCACGTGTTGAGCTGGAAATCCAAACTTCATCGGCACTAAAAATTTCGTCAATATTGCTAATAGACTCTTGAATATTTAGCCCGCAGTGGTGCGCACTCTCTATGACCAAATCACGAGTTATTCCAGAGAGAATATATTGGCCAGTTGGATGGGTAAATAGCGTGTCATTTTTAATGATAAAGACATTCGAAGTGGCGCCTTCGGTGATGATATGATCTCGGTGAAGGATAACTTCTTCCGCCCTATGTTGTTTAGCTTGTTGAGCATACATGATATTGGCCAGTAACGATGTGGCCTTAATATCACACCTTTGCCAGCGAAAATCTGGCTGAGTAATAGCGCAGTAGCCTTTTTCTAATTCAGGTTTTGTTTTTGGAGTGAGTGGGTTTAGCTCTATAAATACAGTTGGTGCTAGCTCATCAAATTTGTGTTTTCTGGTGGTATCAGTTCCACGAGTTATTTGTAGGTAGACTGAATGATTATTATCTAACGAATGCGAGAGTAACTCATTGAAAATATGTTGATATTTGTCGATAGAGTAAGGATTTTGAATTTGAATTGCATCAAGGCTATTTTGCAGTCGAGCTAGATGCTCATGCAAGCGAAAAACCTGGCCAGAGTAAACAGGAATAACTTCATAAACACCATCTCCAAATAAAAAGCCTCTATCCATAACAGATACAGAGGCTTGATTTTTAGGAATAAATTCGCCGTTAAGAAAGACCATTAAAGTCCAACTTTCTCCAACATGCGAGAGAAAAATCCAGCTTGCTCGATATCTTCAAGGGCGATTAGTGGAATACTTGCAGTAGTTTTACCTTCAAATTGTATAAGTAGTTTACCAATAGAATCGCCTTTTTTAATTGGTGCTGAAAGGTCACTGTCGAGTTCAATTACTTGGTCAGAGAGTTTAAATTGCCCACGCGCAAGAGTAAAACTAGCTTGATTGGCAACCCCTACTTTGAGTGTATCTTTAGTAGCGCTTGCAATGGGCACCTCTTTTGTAATATCTTTTAAATACTGGGTTTCAAAGAAACGAAAGCCATAGTCTAGAATTTTTTGGGTTTGTGCAGTTCTTGCTTCTACGCCTGTTGAGCCAAGTACTACAGAGACTAAGCGCATGCCAACTCGATTGGCACTAGCAACTAAGTTGTAGCCCGCTTTCTTGGTAAAACCAGTTTTGAGACCATCAACCGTATGATCACTCCAAAGTAATTTGTTGCGATTACGCTGCTTAATGCCATGATAAGTAAATTCTTTTTGTGAATACCAAGGGTAAAAATTAGGAAAGTCACGAATAGTGGCAGCGGCTAAAATTGCCATATCAAAGGCTGTGGTATGTTGATCTTTATGGGGTAAGCCTGAGGCATTTTCAAAGCGTGAGTTTTTCATACCTAACTGACGTGCATATTCGTTCATATAGGTGGCAAATGTGCCTTCTGTGCCAGCAATGTGTTCTGCTAATGCAACAGCAGAGTCATTGCCTGATTGGATAATCATGCCTTTTAAAAGAGTTTCTAGCTTAATGTTTTTACCCACTTCAACAAAACTTTTTGAACCACCAGTTTTCCATGCTTTTTCACTAATGCGAACTTCGTCATCTAAACTAGCACGACCATCGCTAATAAGCTGAAAAACCACATAGGCAGTCATGAGTTTTACAAGACTGGCAGGTGCTCGTTTTTCATGAGCGTTGTCACTAGCAAGTATTTTTCCAGAGTTAAAGTCCAATACTGTATAAGCTGCAGCTTGAATGTCTGGCGCTTTAGGGGTAATAAATATGGCTGCTTGGGTGTTAAGTGCAATACCAGCAATAGAAAGAATTAATAGTTTTGATAAGTATGGAAAGCGCATGATTTTATAGATTGGTTTGATTGAATTGTTGTAGTAATTTATTAGATAATTGGACAGCTGTCATTGCGTATCTATTGTCATGATTATAACGAGTTAATATATAAAAATTCCAAAAAGTCAGCCAGGTTTCTGACTTATTTTTTTGAGGAAGTTTGATAAAGGCAAGTTTAGTTTTGTCGTCGATATCACTATCAATAGTAAAGCCTTTGCTCCGCCAATACTTGGCATTTTTTCTAGGTTTATTAGTACTAGATTTCGCATATTTGAGTTGTGTTTTTTTAAGTTTAATTGGGCGAGCATAAGCACCAAAATCATGCCATTGATGGCGATCAAAATAATTAGCAATTGAGCCAATTGCATCCGCTGCACTAGAGAATAAATCAACTTTACCGTCAAAATCAAAATCTACTGCGTAGTGCCTATAGGAGCTAGAGATAAATTGCCCATAACCTAGTGCTCCTGCATAAGAGCCTTTGATGAGCAACGGGGCAAGAGAATTTTCACGCGACATGAGTAAAAACTCTTCAAGTTCTTTTTTGTAGAATTTTTGACGACGGTGCTTGCTAAAAGATAGTTTTGCCAGTGTTTCCAAAGTTGGATGCTGGCCTTGATTGAGTCCATAATTAGTTTCAATGCCTAAAATAGCGACAATAATCTCTTGAGGGACATTATATTTTTCTTCAGCGCGTTTTAAGGTTTCAAGATTATCTTGCCAAAATTTAACACCATTTTTTATGCGCGTATCAGTTATAAATAGTGAGCGATATTTATCCCAAGACATGGGCTTTGATTTTGGTTTTTTGGCAGCGGATTTTGGTCTATCTTCTGCTAATACTAGATTAATTTTGGAGAAAATTGCTAGCAGTTCAGTTTTATTAAATTGATGCTCTTTCACCATTTTATTAATAAAATTATGTGTAACTTGGAAGTTAGTTGCCGGCTGTGTTTTAGCAAAAATAGATTGCGAAAATAGCAACAATATGATTAACAATATAGGCATTATTTCTGAAGATATCTAGGGGTCTTATGTTTGCGAATGGACATGATAATACCAAAACTACACATAAGAGTGATGAGCGAAGAACCTCCATAACTAATCAGAGGAAGTGGTACGCCAACCACGGGCAATAAGCCTGATACCATACCTATATTTACAAAAATATAAGTAAAAAAAGTTAGCGTTAGACCGGCGCCTAGTAGCTTGGAAAAATTGTCTTCTGACTGGAAAGAAATTACAAGCGCCCTAAAAATAATTAAGCCGTATAGTGAAAATAAAAGTAAAACACCCATTAAACCTAATTCTTCAGCAACTACAGCAAAAATAAAATCGGTTGTGTGCTCGGGTAGAAAATTTAGCTGAGATTGAGAGCCTTGTTCAAGACCTTTACCGAAAATGCCGCCAGAGCCAATAGCAATTTTGGACTGCAAAATGTGATAGCCTGAACCCAGAGGATCTGAATTTGGATTGATCAAAGTCATGATGCGTTTTTTTTGATAAGCCATGAGTAGGTAATTCCAAGCGATATAGGCGCTAGCGATAATAAACGAGCTGATAACACCTAAATTAAGCCAATTATTTTGAAGAATTTGAATGCGAATGCCCGAAAAAAATAAAACATAGGCACCTGAGGCGCCAATAAGTAGTGAAGTGCCAAGGTCTGGCTGTTTGGCGATTAGTAAAACAATCACAGCAATAGAGACAATTGACAAGAAGATAGATAAAGGTTTGGGCGGCAAGGTTTTATCGCTAAGGATGGAGGCAATAGCAATTGGTACGACAACTTTCATTATTTCAGAAGGCTGAAAGCGCACAAAGCCAAGGTCTAGCCATCGCTGAGCGCCGCCACTGCTCGATCCAAAAAGTAACACTAATATTAGTAAAAAAATACCAAACAGCATTAAATATGGTGAAAATCGTTTTAATAAATAAGGTGGGATTTGTGCAATAATTAGCATAGCACCAATCGCTAAGGAAAAGTGAAAAATCTGCTTGTATAGTGTTGATAATGATCCAGCTGAGGCTGAGTAAAGCACCATTAAGCCAAAAGCGCTTAATGCCATAATTAGTAAAAATAAAGGTGTATCCATCTTAAAGTAGTGCCAATAGTGACGCAATTGTGCAATACTTAAAAACTTCATAATAGCAACAGGCCGACGTTTCTTACGTCTGATAGTAACAAGTTGAAACTTCGACATGCTGAATCACTGTTCATACTTTCAGTGCCAATGTTCATTTGTTGTATATCAACTTGTTGTTTGGCTGATAAGAACTGCGGGGAGGTGCCTGTACCAATAATTAAGAGATCTATATCATCTTGGCTGGTTAAAGTGAATAGCGAGGTCTTTTTAATGTCTTCAATAGAATGAAGACTGACTTCAGTGAAAAAATTTCTAGAAATAAAGCATGGTGTTTTTAGCTCGGTGTGAGAAAGCTTAACACTATCTTGTTCTAAAAATATAACGCTGTTTTGATTGTTTTCTTGTCGGCTAAATTCCACTTAAAAAGTAAGTCTTGTTCACTAATAAACAGCCATTATAACAATAGTCTCGGTGTAAAATTATTGTCTTTTTATATTTGAGAAAACTTGTGAACGATTCTAATTCCACAGATATTTATGATGCTGATCTAACTAGCGGTATCACTGCTTTTGATACTAAAAATTTCACTATGGCATATCAATTGTTAGCGCCACTTGCAGCGCAAGGAAATGCTGAAAGTCAATGGCGACTTGGTATGATGCAAATGAATGGTCTAGGTATGGTTGAAAATCAATCTCTAGGGCTAGAAAACTTTATGAAAGCAGCAGAGCAGGGGCATGTTTTTGCCCATCACATGATTGGGGTTGCTTACATGACAGGTGAAGGTGTAGAAAAAGATATTGATAAAGCAATTGAATGGTTTGAAAAAGCGGCTAATTTTGGCATTCCAGGACCTATGTATACACTAGGCATGTTGTATGAAGACGGTAAAGAAGTAACGCAAGATCTTGAAAAAGCGCAGCTTTGGTATGATAAAGCGGCAGAAGTTAACACTCCATGAAATCAAGATTTGCCCCTTCGCCAACTGGGTATTTACATATAGGTGGTGCTAGAACAGCGCTTTTTGCTTGGGCTTGGGCTAAAAAGCAACAAGGCCAATTTGTACTCCGTATTGAAGATAC
This sequence comes from Pseudomonadota bacterium, assembly GCA_022600395.1. GTDB lineage: Bacteria > Pseudomonadota > Gammaproteobacteria > PS1 > Pseudothioglobaceae > Thioglobus_A. The sequence goes on from JAHZKM010000028.1 coordinate 15,539, forward strand.
TGATCGAGAGCGCTCTACGCAAGCTTCAGTTGATGCTATATTAGACGGAATGAATTGGCTAGGTTTGGCGCATGATGAAGGGCCTTTTTATCAAACACAGCGATTTGACCGCTATCAAGAAATTATTGAGCAGTTGTTAAGTGAAAATAAGGCTTATTATTGCGAGTGTTCGAAAGAACGCTTGCAGGTATTGCGTGACGAGCTAACAGAAAAAGGTGAAAAAGCAAAGTACGATGGTTGTTGTCGAGATAAAAAACTGAAGTCTGGTGTTGTACGTTTTAAAAATCCTTTAACAGGTTTTGTTACGTTTAAGGATGCAGTTAAAGGTCAAATTTCTATTGGAAATCAAGAGTTAGATGATTTAATCATTGCGCGAAGTGATGGAACGCCAACTTATAATTTAACGGTTGTGGTAGATGACCATGATATGGATATCGATACAGTTATTCGAGGGGACGATCATATTAATAATACCCCTAGACAGATTAACTTGTATGAAGCATTAGGCTGGAGTCTGCCAAAGTTTGCTCATTTGCCGATGATTTTGGGCAGTGATGGAGCTAGATTGTCGAAGCGCCATGGCGCGGTAAGTGTTATGGCATATAGAGATGAAGGGTTTTTACCTGAAGCACTACTTAATTATTTAGTGCGTTTGGGTTGGTCGCATGGTGATCAGGAAATATTCTCACTATCAGAGATTGTGGAATTGTTCGATCTTGAAAATATTAACAAAGCACCAGCAAGCTTTAATCAAGAAAAGCTATTATGGTTAAATCAAGAATATATTAAAACTTCTAGTGTTGAAAATTTGCTAAAAAATTTGGCATGGCATTTAGATAATCAATCGGTTGATACCTCAAAAGGGCCTGTTATTGAGGCAGTTATTAAACATTTGCAAGAGCGTTCAAAAACTTTGGTAGAAATGGTTGACAGTTTAAAAATGTTTTATCATGATTTTGATGAATTTGATAAAAAGCTAGCCGCTAAACAATTTAAAGACAGTCAGCCTATTGAATTATTGTTGACAAAGCTTGAAGTTTTGGATGATTGGGTTGCAGATAATATTAAAGAGCAAATTAAGCAAACTTGTGAAGAGCTTGGTATCGGTTTCGGCAAAATAGGTCAGCCATTTCGTTTGGCACTAAGCGGCAATGGAAATGCAGGCAATATTGATGTTGTGGCGCAGTTGGTTGGCAAGGATCGAACTTTGGCTAGACTGCAAATGGCACTTGATTATATCGCGCAACATTCTCACTAATCAGTTATCATCTAAGCATGAAATTAGATGATTATAAAACTCGATATCAAGACCTACAGCACTCTCTAAAAGAAGGGTTTTTAAACTCTACCATTGCTGTTGAAGGGTTTGTACTCGCAAGAGCAAATGGCGTTGACGAGCTATTAAAAGATATTTGGCAAGGGTTTGATATGTCAAGCCAAGTTTCTTTAATTGCAGTTGGTGGTTACGGTCGCGGTGAGTTACATTTATATTCAGATATAGATTTACTTATTTTAATTCCAAATGATTCACACCAGATTCACCAGGAAAAAATCTCTCAATTTTTAACCTTTTTATGGGATGTGGGGCTTGAGGTAGGGCATGCAACCAGAGACATTAAAGATTGTGCGCGAGTGATTGATGATCTAAGTATTGTGACAAATTTACTAGAGGCACGCTTGATTGTTGGTCTTGATAGTGCTTTTGAGAAAATGAAAAGTGTGATCAAGTCAAGCGACTGGTCATCAAAATCTTTTTTGATCGAGAAGCAAAAAGAGCAGAGAGCCAGACATGCTAATTTTTCAAATACCGCTTATAACTTAGAACCTAATATTAAAGAAAGTCCTGGTGGATTGCGAGATATTCAAACAGTTGCTTGGGTTGCTAAATGGTATTTTGGTGTCAACACTTTGTTTGATTTGGTTGAGAAAAAATATCTAAGTCATGATGAATACGAGCTCTTAAAAACTTCACAGCTATTTTTATGGCGAGTGAGATTTTCATTACATATTATTGCTAAGCGTCGAGAGGACCGTTTGGCATTTCAATATCAAAAGCAAGTAGCCGACATGCTTGGGTACACAGATGGCGACTCAATGGCTGTTGAGCGCTTTATGAAGGACTACTATCAGACTGTCACTAAAGTGGCTCGATTGAATGATATTTTGTTACAACTGCTAGAAGACAAAGTTATTAATACGCAGTATTTGAACAGTCAATTTAGAATTTCATACGGCTATATTCATGCTAATCACGACCAAGTATTTAGTCAAAATCCTAGTGCATTTATTGAGATTTTTTTGCTTATTGCTAAACATCATTATATTCATGGCATTAGCGCTGGTACTTTAAGGCAAATGCAAGATAATTTAGATTTGATTGATCAAAATTATTATAAAAAACGTAATAACAACAGACTATTCATCGAGCTATTGCAACAAAATCAAGGTGTAAACAAGGCTTTAAAACTGATGAACAGGTATGGTGTTCTTGAGCATTATATTCCAGCATTTGGCAAGATTATAGGACTTATGCAGTATGACTTATTTCATGCGTTTACCGTTGACCAGCATACATTGTTTGTGATTCGTAATCTTAGGCGATTTTTTGTAAGTGAATTTGCACATGAATTCAGTCTTTGTAGTGACATTGCAAAAAATATCAAAAAACCAGAACTGCTTTTATTGGCAGGCCTTTTTCATGACATTGCTAAGGGTAGAGGTGGTGATCATGCTCACCTAGGTATGCAAGATGCACGAGTATTTTGTAAAAGTCATCAGCTTAATGCAGTTGATACTAATCTTGTTGCTAGCTTAGTTGAGAAGCATCTACTTATGTCAGTTGTTGCACAAAAACAAGATATTGACGATCCTGTGGTGATTAAAAACTTTTGTGAAGCAGTTGGATCTTTGGAGTTTTTAGAGTATCTGTATTTATTAACGGTTGCAGATATTCGAGCGACCAAAGACGATCTTTGGAATGATTGGAAAGATGCCTTATTACGAAAGTTATTTAAACAAGCAAAACGTTATTTAGATACAGGTGAAGAAGTGCTATTGAGTAACAATCAAAGGATTGAAAATAGCAAGCAGGCGTTAATTGAAGCTTGTATTGCGCAAGGCTTTGATATGACGCCTATTCAAAAAATATTGGACCATCTGCCTAAAGATTATTATTTGCGATATGAACTAGATGACATTCTATGGCATTTATCATTGCAATTAGGTGGGCATTCATCTTCAATCACTATTGGTTCTAAAATTTCTGAAAGCAATGTGATTGATGTTTTTGTTTTATGTGATGATTTTAAAGGCTTGTTTTTTAATTTAGTGAGTGTGTTGGAACAAGCTGGACTAGATATTGTTGATGCTAAGATTTTAACGACAAAAAATAATAGGGCCTATAACACATTAAGTGTTTTACGTGACAAAAGTCTTGAAGGTTTGGATTTAAATCAAATTATTTCACAAGCGCTAAGTGATCCTCAGGCTAAAGTTGCTAAACCAAAATCACATTATTCACACCGTTATTTTGATCATAAAACACACATTAGTCTAAGTGAAGATCGCAAGTGGCAACTTACTAAGCTTGAAATTAATACATTAGATAAAGTTGGCCTATTGTCTAATATTGCTTACGTACTATATGAAAACAATCTTTCTTTGATTAATGCTAGAGTATCAACAATTGGAGAGCGAGTAGAGGATGTATTTTTCATCAGCGACACTAATCATCAGCCTTTGAGTAAGATACAACAATCTAGCTTAAAGACGGCATTAGAAGAAAGACTATAAAAGCCTCGATTAAGTTAAAAATAATGATATAATCCTCTGACTTACAACAGTTCTGTTGTATCTTTTTTCATTTCAGAATCATTTAATAAAAAACTTATGAACGATAAAATTTTAGCAGTTACAGACGCCAGCTTTGAAGCAGACGTTATTAATTCATCACAAGCAGTATTGGTTGACTTTTGGGCCGAATGGTGTGGACCTTGTAAAGCATTAGCACCTGTATTGGACGAAATCGCTGATGAGTACGATGGCAAGGTAACTATAGCCAAGGTTAACGTAGATGAAAATGATCAAACACCACCAAAATATGGTATTCGAGGTATTCCAACAATGCTTTTGTTTAAAGATGGCGCTGTGGCAGCAACTAAAATGGGCGCTTTATCAAAGGCAGAGCTTAGTACATTTATTGATACGAATATTTAACTAATTTAAATAGACTATTTTTATCAATAGCCATCTATATCAATCTATCTGCAACTTAATTGCAATAATCATCTAGCAAACTCTTGCTGGAGCATAATGGAAATTTCATGAAATTATCAGAGTTAAAAAAATCCTCTCCAGAGGAATTATTAGAGTTGGCTCAGTCTTTAGGTGCTGAAAACATCTCGCGTGCCAAAAAACAAACCCTTATTTTTATTATTCTTAAGGCAAAGGCGGCTAACAATGAAGAGGTGATTGGTGATGGTGTATTGGATATTTTGCAAGATGGCTATGGTTTTTTAAGGTCAAGTGATGACTCTTACACTTCAGGTGCAGATGATATTTATATTTCTCCTAATCAAATTAAGCGCTTTAACTTATCAACAGGTGATTTAGTTGCAGGCAAGATTCGTGCCCCTAAAAAAGGCGAAAAATATTTTGCCTTAGTGCAAGTATCTGAAGTCAATGGTGAAAATCCAGAAAATGTTCGTAATCGAGTGCCATTTGCATCATTGACACCAATTCATCCAGATCAAAGATTAGATCTAGAGATTGGTAATGGCGGCACAGAAGATATTACTGCCAGAGTGATTGATCTAATTGCCCCTTTTGGAAAAGGGCAGAGAGGACTCCTGGTTGCTCCGCCAAAAGCGGGAAAGACCATGATTATGCAAAATATTGCTTCTTCAATTTCACGCAACCATCCAGAGTGCGAGTTGATTGTATTATTGATTGATGAGCGTCCAGAGGAAGTGACTGAGATGGCAAGAACAGTTCGAGGTGAAGTGATTGCCTCGACTTTTGATGAGCCAGCTAAGCGCCATGTTCAGGTGGCTGAAATGGTCATTCAAAAAGCTAAAAGACGTGCAGAGCAGGGTAAAGATGTGATTATTTTGCTCGATTCTATCACGCGTCTTGCTAGGGCTTATAATACGGTTGCTCCGTCTTCTGGAAAAGTCTTAACTGGTGGTGTGGATGCGAATGCACTTCAGCGTCCTAAGCGTTTTTTCGGTGCTGCTAGAAATATTGAAAATGGAGGTAGTATTACTATTATTGCGACAGCGCTAATTGATACAGGTTCGAAAATGGACGAAGTTATTTACCAAGAATTTAAAGGTACAGGTAATATGGAACTTCATTTAGAAAAACGTTTAAGTGAAAAACGCATTTTCCCAGCTATTAATATTAATGCATCTGGTACGCGCCGTGAAGAGTTAATTACCGATGAAAAAGAATTGCAAAAATTGTGGATTTTGCGA
>JAHZKM010000029.1 GCA_022600395.1 Pseudomonadota bacterium
ACCCCTAAAGGAACTCGCATTTTGCCAATTTGAATACCACTTGGACGGAATTTTAAATCAGTTATTTCACCAATTGGATCGGCCAAAGCGGCAATTTGATTAAGACTTTCAATAATGCCATCAATGCGTGTATCGTCAAGAATGAGCCTGTCAATAAGCGCTTCGTCTAGTTGATTGTCTTTACCCTGCGCAACATCTTGTTGATTGGCTTTAAGAATAACCGCTCTATTTTGATTAATTTTCTCGGCAATATGATTGAGCGCATTGTTTTTTGCCTGAGTACTGGCACTGCGTAAGCTTTTAGCGGCAATACGTGCATTTGTACCCAGTACGGTAATTAATTTTTCTATTGAAGCCATTGTTTCTTCCCAGCTAGGTTTAATAAAAGTGTGAGCAGTTCATCTACGACATTAAGATTATCCATGCCTTTGATAGAGCGGTCAATACGTCCAAGAGATAATAGTATTTTTTGTAAATGTTGGTAAGGATGGCGTTTGAGGATGTTAGTCATTGCAGACTTTCGTTTGTTCCAAACTCGATGCGTCTGCAAAATATCATTAATCTCGCCTCCTTGGCGCATTGCAATTGACATATCGATGATGGATTTAATTTCTCGATAAAGCGCGCTACTTAGCACAATCGGCATAGCGGTATCATTAAGCAGTGTTTTGTATATTTTGCTAATTTGAGAAGTATTACCTAATAATGCTTCATCAATCAGACCATAAACCGTATATTGGGACTGCTCTTGCGCTTGATCAAGAAAATCTTGAGTGTTGATTTTTCCGTCTGGATAAGTCATCTTTAGTTTTTGGATTTCTTGCATGGAAGCCAGTAAATTGCCTTCTGTGCAAAAAGCAATGCTTTGCGCCACTTCTTTATTAGCCTCAAGTCCAATGCTGGCCATGTGGTTGCTAATCCAGCCCACTAAATGTTCGCGAGTTATCTCCCAATGCTGGATAACGCCGCCATATTGTTCAAGGGTTTTAAACCATTTACTTTTTTGTTGTGCAAGATCTAGCTTGGCTGTGGATATTATCAATAAGATGTCGCTAGGAAGGCTACTGGCAAGAGCGGCTAAGGCTTTGGAGCCTTTAATGCCAATTTTTCCCGTTTTGAGTTTGCATTCAATAATACGTTTAGGTGAAAATAAAGATGTATTGGCAATTTCAGCCGTAATTAGTCCCCAATCAAAATTACCATCAATCTCAAAACTGGCTTTTTCATCAAAGCCCGCTTTTTTTGCAGCTGAGCTGATGTCGTTAAGACTTTGTTCGACTAATAAAAATTCCGCGCCAAAAACAAAGTAAAGTGATTCAAGCTGTTTAGCCAGTTGAGCATTAAGCGATTCTGGCTTAATTCTCATTGAGTTTTGATAGTCTTCTAATAAGCTTTTTAATCAAGGTGTTTCTGAGTTGTGCATAAGCTTCTTCAATTTGAAGTCTGTCAGCCTGTGTTGAGGCAGTTATTTTACTCAGGTGTAAGTTAGCCTTTAAGTCTTGAGATAGCAATAGTTGTTGCTTAGCACCGAAAACTTTAACTGGGACGCTTAAACTTAATGTATAGCTATTAACAGAATTGCTAGATGTGTATGAGGCCGTTTGTTGTTTGCGCATCTCTGAACCTAGTTGGATGGTTAAGTTTTGTACTGCATTTTGATTAAACCTCGATTGTAATTCGCGAGCAAACTCATTTGTATTAGCACTTACAATAACAGCATTTAACGGCGTATTTTTAACGGGTGTATGAAAGCCACAAGAGCTTAGTAAAAGCGTTACAAGAATAAGAGTTAAGAAGTTAATTTTTGACATGGCAATAATTGTTTAATTTCATAAGTAAAGAATTATGACAGAATTTAGTTTTTTTTGTTGAAAAACCTTGAAAAAACGCTATCGGTCTATATTTAAGTACACAATAGGGTATAGTTACCTGTCTTATTTTTTTATAATTTTAGTTACATCATGTTTAAAAATTTATTGTTGTGGTTGGTTTTGGGTAGCGTCCTTACTTCAATTTTTAGTCAATTTGAAGTTAATGAACAAAAAAGTGAAGTCACATATTCTCAGTTTATTCAAAGTGTTAAGCAAGGGGATGTATCTGAAGTAACCATTGCAGGAAGTAGTATTTCTGGTGTTGGTGCTGGCGGCGAACGCTTTTCTACATATTCACCAGGTGATTTGGGCTTGATGGGAGATTTGCTTGATAATGGTGTGAATGTGGTGGCTAAACCACCTGAAAAAGATGGGTTTTTCAAGCAGTTAATTATTTCATTAGCGCCTATTCTATTGTTAATTGCAGTTATTCTTTACACTATGAAAGGTGCAGGCGGCGCGATGGGCGGTAAAAACCCAATGAGTTTTGGTAAGTCTAAAGCCCGTTTAATCCCTAAAGACGAGTCTAACATAACGTTTGCCGATGTTGCAGGTGTTGATGAGGCAAAAGAAGATGTTTCTGAATTAGTTGATTTTCTATCTGATCCAGGTAAGTTCACTAAAGTAGGTGGTAAGATTCCCAAAGGTGTTTTGCTAGTTGGCCCTCCTGGTACGGGTAAAACTTTACTGGCAAAAGCTATTGCTGGTGAGGCAGATGTGCCATTTTTCTTTATCTCTGGTTCTGATTTTGTAGAAATGTTTGTCGGTGTTGGTGCATCACGCGTGCGTGATATGTTTGAGCAAGCTAAGAAAAATGCACCATGTATTATTTTTATCGACGAGATTGATGCAGTAGGTCGTCAG
>JAHZKM010000030.1 GCA_022600395.1 Pseudomonadota bacterium
AATACTAGATTCTTTAAGGTTTAATTAATCAATGGCACTATTATGACAAATATTCACAGCGATAAAATCCTTATTCTTGATTTTGGCTCTCAATATACGCAACTTATTGCCCGTCGCGTGCGAGAAATTGGTGTTTATTGTGAATTATTCCCCTACGATGTAGATGTAGATTTTATTAAAGAATTCAACCCAAAAGGTATCATTCTATCTGGCGGTCCAGATACCGTTACCACTGACGACTCAGCTCGCGCACCACAAATTGTTTTTGATTTAAGTGTACCAATCTTAGGTATTTGCTATGGCATGCAAACTATGGCGATACAGCTCGGCGGTCAAGCTACTTCAGCAGATAAACACGAATATGGCTTTGCGCAAATTCGAACGCGCAACCACTCTCCACTATTAAGCGATATCACTGATGATGTTAATGACCAAGGTCATAGTTTGCTTGATGTGTGGATGAGCCATGGCATCGAAGTAACAAAATTACCAGAAGGCTTTGAGCGAATTGCCAGTACGGATAATTGCGCTATTGCCGGTTTTGCCAATACAATTAAAAATTATTATGGTCTTCAATTTCATCCAGAAGTCACCCATACTCATCAAGGAAAGCGGATTTTAGAGCGTTTTGTGGCAGATATTTGTGTCTGTGAAAAACAATGGACCACTGAAAATATTATTACTGATTTGGTTCAAAATTTAAAAGATCAAATTGGCAGTGGCAATGTGCTACTTGGTCTCTCAGGTGGTGTAGATTCATCTGTTGTTGCGGCCCTACTCCACCAAGCAGTTGGCGACCAACTGACATGTGTATTTGTAGATAACGGTCTATTGCGACTTAATGAAGGCGATGAAGTAATGAAAACTTTTGCTGAAAATATGGGTGTAAAAGTGATTCGCGCCAATGCACAAAATAAATTTTACAAAAATCTTGCTAATGAAGCAGATCCTGAAAAAAAGCGCAAAATCATTGGTCATGCATTTATTGAGGTTTTTGAAGAGGAAGCTCAACAGCTAGATAATATCGAATTTTTAGCGCAAGGCACCATTTATCCAGATGTGATTGAGTCAGCTGGTGCCAAATCGGGCAAAGCCAAGGTCATCAAATCACACCATAATGTTGGTGGCTTGCCAGAGGATCTAAAATTTGAATTGGTCGAGCCCTTAAAAGAATTATTTAAAGATGAAGTGCGCACCATTGGTGTCAAACTAGGCATACCTGCCCATATGCTTTATCGTCATCCCTTCCCAGGACCAGGTCTTGGCGTTCGAATTTTAGGCCAAGTAAAAGAAGAATATGCCAATATCCTTAGAGAGGCAGATGCTATTTTTATGGATGAGCTGTATAAAAATGATTTATACGATAAAGTTAATCAAGCGTTCGCTGTATTTTTGCCCATTAAATCAGTCGGTGTCACAGGTGATGAACGTAGATATGACTATGTTATTGCACTGCGAGCTGTTGAAACCATCGACTTTATGACTGCACGATGGGCGCGACTACCCTATGATTTTTTAGACATCGTTTCAAATCGCATCATGAACGAAATCACTCGTGTTTCTCGTGTGGTGTATGATATATCGGGAAAGCCGCCTGCTACCATTGAGTGGGAATAATACAAATAATTTTTTTAACTCATTTCAAAACATAATTAACCAACATGAACCATCTATTCGCTAAACTTTTTGGATTTCTTTTAAACATATTACATATCTTTTTTTTAGTTTTCATTTTCTTGTGGTTTTATAAAGGCTTTGGCAATGAATATGCACGAGGTGGCGATGTAGCTCTGATTGGTGCAGGAATATTCATTGCCTACATTATAGTGATGGGTGTCATTACAACTTTTGTTTCAATTAGGCAAAATTTATCAGAGATTAATCAAAAAATATCGAATTCTACTAAGTTATAGACTTAAGCTAAAAAGTTTTTTTACTGCGTAATATAATCAAAACCAACACTGCAATTATTCCAATATGAATAAAACTCATGAAAAATGGATGATGCTTGCTATCGAACAGGCAAGGATTGCTCAGAAAATAGATGAGGTTCCGGTAGGTGCAGTTTTAGTGCAAAACGATCAACTTATTGCCAGTGCACATAATCAACCCATTATTAATCATGATCCAACGGCTCATGCTGAAATTCAGGTATTGCGCGCTGCAGGTCAAAAACTCCAAAACTATCGCTTGCCTGATACGACTTTGTATGTAACCCTAGAGCCTTGTACTATGTGTCTAGGCGCGATGATTCATGCACGTGTTTCACGCGTGGTGTTTGGTGCGTATGATCAAAAAACAGGTGTATGTGGCTCTTGCCAAGATCTTTCTACTAGCTCATGCTTTAACCATTCAATCAATACTCATGGAGGCATCCTCGCTAGTGAATGCAAGGACTTATTGCAACATTTTTTTAAAAATAGGCGAAATAAGTAGTTAATAAAGAACTATACTAACTCTTCTACATTCTTGAGGAGGGGTATGAAAATTAGATTTTTGTTGTTGTTAATATTTTCAACGTCGCTCTTAGCAGACAATACATCTACTGGAGCCAATGCACTTTTAAATAATACAAGTGGTAGCAACAATGTTGCGATTGGACACTCTGCTATGAAAGAAAATACCAGTGGACTTAACAATACATCAGTGGGTTATTTCGGGCTTCGCAACAACACTTCAGGCAAACAAAATACCAGTGTTGGAAGTTACTCAATGCGCAACAACACCACGGGAGATGACAATACTGCTGTTGGCTTTGAAAGCCTAAAATACAACACGACAGGTGATAAAAATACTGCAGTAGGAAACTATGCCTTGCAAGATAACACCACCGGTACAAGCAATACTTCCATGGGCAATTATTCGCTCAGTGACAATACCTCAGGTGATAAAAATACAGCCATTGGTAATTATTCAATGCGCTCAAATTCTTCAGGAAACGATAACACCTCAGTAGGTAACTTTGCCATGCGTGCTAATACCTCAGGCTCTGATAATACCGCTCAAGGCAATTATGCGATGCGTTACAATACCAGCGGATCAAATAATACCGCATTCGGCAACCAAAGTATGCGCGCCAATACGACTGGTGGTTTTAACACTGCGATTGGTGATGATGCACAATTATCTAACACCACAGGATCTTATAATGTGTCCACCGGAAATGCAGCACTTAATAGCGCTAATGGCGATAGTAATACTGCGATTGGATATCGAGCAGGATATACCAACGCAACTGGATCAAACAATGTTTTTATTGGGCACAAAGCTGGCTACAACGAAACTGGATCCAATAAACTCTACATTTCTAATGGAGATACTTCATCACCGCTTATTCAGGGTGATTTTTCCACACAAGAAGTCACCATTAATGGCAATCTAACCGTCAACACTTTAAAAGATGCATCTGGCAATAACATGGTGCGCAAAGTTGGTGATGTTGTTCACATTGGGAAAAACTCTTTCACAATTGAAGACAGTTCAACCGCTAGCAGTGGCAAAGATGAAATTGCCTCTAGTATCAATGAACTCCAAATCGGCACCAGCACCTCTCACAACACCACTGTACTTGGAACACTTAGCGTGCAATCTCCAACGAGTGATAACCATGCAACTAGCAAAACTTATGTAGATAGCGCAACCAACGCAAATAGAGCTAATATTAACAATAATACAAGCACTATTAACCTACACACAGCCGATATTTTAACCAACTCAAATAATATTCAAAACAACGCGAGCCTAATAAACACAAATACGGCTGATATTAATTTAAATAAAAATGGCATATCGCAAATTGCCGCAATGAGTGGATTAACCAGCGCACAAAATGGAAAGTCACACATAAGTGTTGCTTCAGGAAATTTTAATGGTCAATCAGCCGTCGCACTAGGCATATCTCATCATGATGATAAGTCTGATATTATTTATCAGTTTAAAGGCTCTTCATCAGGTAGTACTTCTAGCTCAGTATTTTCAATCGGTTGGGGATTTTGAAAAACACACTAAGTATTGTCAAAAAAAGATAAAATGGCTCAAAATTAATTACAAAATAAATTATGTCGCAAAAAATACCGGAACAAAATTTTTACCAAGAAGATGAGATTGATTTAAAAGAATTATTTAAAATTCTTTGGGCGAAAAAGATTTTGATTATTAGCATCACCTTTATAATCACTTTGCTGGCTGGAATTTATGCCTTTAATAAAACCCCGATTTATGAAGCAACTGCACTTGTTGAAATTGGAAATTACAAGTTACACAACAACAACAACAACAACAACAACAACAACAACAACAAAGCGATTTTAGACTCAACAGCCGACCTATCCAAAAAATTAAACACATTATTTATTGATATGTTTAAAAATGAAAAAGATAGAAATTATGAAATCAGCTCAATCTCTGTCCCAAAAAAATCTAATAATTTTATTGAAATTAAGGCTGAGGCAATTTCTAATAAAATTGCTTCACGAGAAATTTTAAAAGTAGTAGATTATATTAAAAATAAACATCAAAAAATTCTAAGCGATGTAAAAAATAGACGTGAGCTAGAAATTAAAAATATCAATACCAAAATTGATAATATTAAAAACAAAGAAATCAAGTTACTCTCTGAAAAAATAGATATTCAGCAAGCTAACCTTAATGATTACAAATTGCAACTCAATACTATTGGAAAAAACATTAAGGATATTGAAAACTCTAATCCAGCTCTAACGGCACTTAAACTCATGGAAAAAAGAGATTTATCTTCATTTATTCTAGAGCTAAATTTGCAGTTAATGGATATGCGCAACCAAAAAGATGAACTTGAAACAACAAGCATCAATCAACTGTTAGAAAAGAAGCAATTAGTAGAGTCAATGATGCTACCGCATAATTACAAAAATTCTGAAGTGATCGGCAGAGTAATTACAAACGATTATCCAATAAAGCCTAAGAAAAGTCTGATTGTTGCTGTAGCCTTTATTGCTGGATTTATCCTTTCAATCTTTTTGGTATTCATTATGAATGCGTTTAGAAAAGAAGAAGATGCAGCCGCCTAAAATATTGGAAATTTTGATAATGGTTAACTTTTAAACCATCAAAAACCAAAAAAAAACCTGTTAAAAACAATGATTTATCACGTTTTTAACAGGTTTTTTAATGATAAATTATCTAAAAATTAAAAATTTCAGAAATTCTGGAAATGGTGCATTTTTTAACTTAGAATCGCTATTTATTAAGAATTTAGCGAGTATTTTTTTATTTTTACATGGCAAACTTGCTAAAACTTGACTGAGCATAGTTAAAACTATGCGACTGAAAGTATTGGAGAGTTTAATACCATAAAAAAGTAAAAAACGACGCTAAATGGTGTACATTCCTCCGTTAACGTGAATAGTCTGGGCTGTCACGTACGCACCCGCATCACTCGCTAAAAACAACACCGATCCGGCAATTTCCTCAACCGAGCCTAAACGACCCATTGGAATTTGCTTGGACAATGCCTCTTTTTGCTCTTCAGGCAGTGCGTCAGTCATATCGGTTTTGATAAAACCTGGTGCTACACAATTAACGGTAATACCTCTAGGACCCACTTCACGCGCAAGCGACTTAGTAAAACCCATAATCCCAGCTTTAGCAGCAGCATAATTAGTTTGGCCTGCATTGCCCATAGCACCCACAACGGACGCAATTGAGATAATGCGGCCTGATTTTTTCTTCATCATGCCGCGAAGAACGGCTTTTGACATTTTGTAAACTGAAGCTAAGTTGGTATTCATAATATCATCCCACTCGTCTTCTTTCATGCGCATCAAAAGATTATCACGAGTGATGCCAGCATTATTAATAAGAATATCTACCGCACCATAGGTGTCAGTAATGGTTTTCATGACTTCAGTGATTTGCTCATTATTAGTGACATTAAGCGCTATGCCTGTGCCAGTAATAACATTGTCTTGCAAAGTAGTACTAATAGCATCTGCACCTTTTTCACTGGTTGCTGTGCCGATAACAGTTGCACCTGCACTTCCTAATGATAGAGCAATAGCTTGACCAATACCTCTAGATGCTCCTGTGACTAAGACAACTTTTCCTGATAAATCTGACATATTATTTCCCCTGTTTAATTTCTTCTAAAGTCGCTGCAATGCTAGCTGAATCTAACACTGCATTCGCCGATAATGATTTTTCAATTCTTCTGGTAAGTCCTGCTAACACTTTTCCTGGACCTGCCTCGATAAGCTTTGAAACACCCATAGCATGCATCGCTTTGACTGTGCCTGTCCATAAAACGGGCTTATGAAGTTGCGCGACTAATTTAATCTTCATATCGTTAACATCGCTTGCTTTAGCAGCGTCAACATTATGCAATACATCAACATGCCCCATGTTAAATTCAACCGCTTCTACTGCCACCTTAAATTCAGCAGCAGCATCATCCATTAAGGAACAATGCGAAGGCACACTTACTGGCAAAACCACAGCGCGTTTAGCACCCGCAGCTTTCATTGCTTCACACGTTGCGTCTACTGCGGCTTTATTGCCAGCAATCACCACTTGTCCATTTGAGTTAAAATTAACCGCTTGTACAATACCTTCGCCAGCATAATCAGCACATACTTTAACCACAACTTCATCTTCTAAGCCAAGAATTGCTGCCATAGCGCCCACACCAGCTGGTACAGCAGATTGCATTAGTTCTGCACGTTTGCGTACTAATTTAATACCGTCACCAAAACCCAACGAACCTGAAGCAACTAGTGCGGTGTATTCGCCTAATGAGTGTCCTGCCATGCAAATGGGTGATAAGTCAGTCACGCTCGTTAGTGCACGATAAGTAGCCACACCAGCGGCCAACATGGCTGGTTGTGTATTTTGAGTTTGATTAAGCCCTTCTTGATCTTCTTGTGTAAGCGCCCATAAGTCAAAGCCGAGTGTGTCACTTGCCTCAGAAAAAGTCTCTTTAACAATGGGAAATTTCTCAGCAAGTTCTGAGAGCATACCTAGTGATTGTGAGCCTTGACCTGGGAAAACAATTGCATATTTCATAAAAATTTTAATGGGTGAAATGGCCTTATTTTAATTAATAAAAAAGCGCCTGTAAGGCGCTTTTTAAGATAATTCTTAAACAGAAACTAGACTGCTTCGATTGAAACTGTCTGACGCATGAATTTACCTTTTTTAGCAAAAACCACTTTACCGTCAGCTGTTGCAAACAATGTATCGTCTTTACCCTTACGTACGTTAGTACCTGGGTGAACTTTAGTACCTCTTTGACGAACTAAAATATTACCTGCCAATACAACCTGACCACCGAATCTTTTAACGCCTAGACGTTTTGATTGGGAGTCGCGTCCGTTATTAGTACTACCGCCTGCTTTTTTATGTGCCATGGGTTATTCTCCTATGCCTTAATTTTTGTAATTTCAATTTCAGTAAACAGTTGTCTGTGACCTTGAGTCTTCATAGAATGCTTACGACGACGGAATTTCAAGATAGTTACTTTTTTACCCTTACCTTGTGAAATAACTTTCGCTTCAACCGTAGCTTTAGCAACCAAAGGCGCGCCAACTTGAACGTTGTCACCATCCGCAACCATTAGCACTTCTTTAAAAGTAACTTTTTTGCCTGGCTCAACTTCTAATTTTTCAACCTTAAGTGTCGTGCCTTCAGCTACTCTAAACTGCTGGCCACCTGTTTTAATAACTGCGTACATAATCAAACCTAAATGTGAATTCGTAAAAAGAGGCAATTATACGCCTTTGAACATATTTATGAAAGGTAGTTTTAAGTATAATTTGTATTTTTATTTATTGCGGAAGAGTGAACGATGATTATTTTTGAAACAAACATGGGTGAGATTCATATAACAGTAGACGCTGAGAATGCACCAATTAGTGCTAAAAACTTCACAGACTATGTTGAAGCAGGCTTTTTTAATGACACTATCTTTCACCGCGTGATCAAAAACTTTATGATTCAAGGTGGTGGCTTTACGCAAGATATGATGCAAAAACCAACCAATGCAGAAATTGAAAACGAAGCTAAAAACGGTCTAAAGAATAATAAGTATTCTTTATCTATGGCGCGCACTGCTGCGCCTCATTCTGCTAGCTCACAATTTTTCATTAACACCAAAGACAACGCTTTTTTAGATTACCCAGGTCAAGACGGCTGGGGTTATTGTGTATTTGGCGAAGTGGTCGATGGGTTTGATGTGGTTGATAAAATTAACGAAGTGGCAACAGGCAACAAAGCAGGCCATGGCGACGTGCCAGTTGATGCAGTTGTTGTGACTAAAGCCTACATCAAATAATTATATGCAGCGTTCGCTAATCATAGCGGACCTTCACCTTGTTGCAAACGAGGCGGAGAAAAATCAGCTGTTTGAGCAGTTTTGTCAGCAGGCTCAAAATGCTGATCAAGTCTTTATCTTAGGTGATTTATTCAACACTTGGTTGGGGGATGATTTATCCATGCCTCACTACGTAAAAATTATCACATTACTTAAAAATTTAAGTCAAAAAACATCAGTTTTGATAATGACTGGCAATCGTGATTTTTTGCTGGCACAAGATTTTGAGCGTCAAACCGGCTGTCAGTTAATTGATTCGCCTTATCTGCTAGAAACCAATGATCATCAATATGTACTCACCCATGGCGATGAACTATGTACGGATGATCAATCTTATCAGCAGATGAAATCCATCTTACAACATCCAATTACAAAGGCTATTTTTGTACGCCTACCTAAAAGGTGGCGCTTAAAATTAAGCGGCCAACTGCGTCAAAAAAGTATTAAAGCCCAACAAAATAAAACCAAAGAGATTATGGATGTTAATCCGAGTGCGGTCAATGAGTTGATGAAAAAATACCCAAGTTCAGATTTAGTGCATGGACATACACATCGACTTAATACTCACGTGGAAAAAACATTTACTCGCTACGTTTTAGGGGATTGGTCTGACACTCAAGGTAATGCGATTGAGATTACAGATCAGCTAAACCGGCTTGAAATTCGCTGAACGCTCCATCATATCAACACGTGTCACTTGAAGCATAATTTTATCGTCTTCTTTAGGGATTTGACCTTCCTTGAATTTGATTTGCGTCATCAGCCCAACTTCAGGAATCATAAATAAAGCTTTATCGCCACGAATATCCACAACAATACCCTCGCCTGTCCAGCTAGGGTTTTGCTTTAAAAATAAGCACTTGTAATGATCATTACTAAACCTAGTGACTCGACCAACACTGGCTAGTGCATTGTTGTTAATGCCAATAATCTCTTTAACGCGTTTCTTATCAAGTATTGGCTTATTAGCAATAAAATTTGACAATTGCTGATGTGCTAATAAATCATAATAACGTCTTAATGGCGAAGTGATTCTTAAGTACGAATTCAAGCCTAAACCATAATGTGGCAATGGCTTAATAGAAGTTGCGGAGCGTTTAAAAAATTTAATCGCTTTAAACGATTCAGCTGTACTTAAATTGTCTTTTTTGTCTAAAACTTCTTGTGGGAAATCTCCTTCATCTTGCAAAGCATACGGCATCACAATATCATTTTCTTGTGCAAATTGTGAAATCGCTCGCCCTGCAGTAATCATTACTTCTGCAACAAAATCTCGACTCGGACTAGTTTTCTGCGGCTCGATTTGTACCTTTTCATTAATATATCTAACATCAACATTTGGCAGATTTAGACTGATTGAGCCACTTTTTTCACGGAACGCTTTATGCTGATCAACAAAAGTTTGGATTTTAATAAAATCCGGATTAATATCTAATTCTTTATCGACTGCTTCATACGTGGTATTAGTCACTTTAATAGTACTATGCACAACTTCAATGTTGCTAATCAACCCTTCGTTCATATTAAGGCCGATCGACAAAGCAGGCGAAGTCGCATGCTCTCCAAGTGCCAGTGCTTTGGTAATCGAAGTGGGCAGCATATGAATAATTTGCTCTGGCAAGTATAAATTAGAGCCGCGTTCACGAGCGTATTCATCTAGCTCAGAGCCTGAATCTACAATGGTAGCTACATCTGCAATATGAATCCACAGTTTGTCGCCATCAACACTAATAGCATCATCTGCATCGTTAGAGCCTTCGTTATCAATGGCGTAACAGATCATGTGTGTTAAATCAACACGCTCAACTTCTGGCAAACAAACATCCATTTCTTGATCTTCTGGAATGCTAAAACGTGCTGGATAAGGATTAAAACTATCAGTGAAATAATTAATCTTTAGCAGGAATTTATACGCTGCTTCTTCATTATTTTCAACACCTACATGATCTAAAATTTTGGCGTGCTTAGATTGATTGAGCGCCACTTTAGCCGCTTCCTGCAAGTATGGAATGTCTTGCTCGTCAAAAGTGTTGTTGTTAAGGTTATCGATACAATGCTGGAGGCTTTCAGCAGCTAATTTCTCCGCCATACGCTTATCTAAAATACCTTGTACTTGTGCGCTCGGACGCACAAAGACTTGATCTTTTTGCCAGTAAAAATACAAACCTTCTTCTACTAAAAGGCTGGTGCACCAAGCGCTTTGAGCAGTGTACTCGTCAAATAGCCACTCAGTAATTTCTTGCAAGTCTAAGATTTCTTCTTGAAATTCATCGAGTACGCTGACATCTGCTTGCGCGCAGGATTCATTCACCGAAGCGAACTCAGGATGAATAAAACGGAAATCTTTTTCCCTGACTTTGCGTGTGGTACCGTCTGCAAATTCTAAATCAAATTTGTGAGTCGTGACACTAACTATGCGCGCAGGTTTGCCTTTATAGGCAACCAGTGAATTAACCAAGGCTAGTAAGGATTAATCTAGTATTTCAGTGTAATCTTCAGCAGACATTAAATCTTCAATATTATCTGCTTTAAATTTAACCAACCAGCCATCATCATAACAACTAGAGTTAACCAATTCAGGCTCGTCTTCTAACACTTCATTAACTTCAACAACTTCAAGATCAGCAGGAGCATACACACCACTCGCCGCTTTAACTGATTCAACTACACAAAACTCATCCTCTTGAGAAGCTTCGTCGCCTGCACCTGGCAACTCTACAAAAACCATATCGCCTAATAGTGCCTGAGCATGATCAGTAACACCCATCGTATAAGTGCCGTCACCGTTATCTAAAATCCACTCGTGGGTCTCGGTATATTGTCTGTCGTCTCTTACTTCACTCATCCTCTTTACTGCATCATTCCCCTTTCTACTGCGTTAAATTTTCAAAATACTCAGTTATGTAAATCAGCTACACGCTTTCGTATTTTTGAAAATTTGCCTTGTAGAAAAGAAAAATACTTGCAAACTCCTGTTAATTAATAATATTTTTCTAAACTAAAACTTTGCCATTTCTGACAAATGGTGGTTTAACTATTTTAGCTGAAACCAATTTATTTCGTATCTCAATTTCACACGATCCTGTTGCACCCATTGGCACCCTTGCCAAGGCAATCGCCTTGCCCATTGTCGGTGAAAAAGATCCTGAAGTTACCTCGCCATTGCCTAAGCTAGTCACCACTTTCTGATGATCACGAATCACACCTTTGCCTTCTAATATCAAGCCAACAATGGTTTGCTTAACACCTTCATCTCTTAATGCCTCTAGTGCATCGCGACCAACAAAACGTCTCTCTTCATTGGATAAATCCACTGTCCAAGTGAGTGCCGCCTCAAGTGGCGATATATTTTCATTCATTTCTGAACCATACAAACTCATACCCGCTTCTAGACGCAAAGTATCACGAGCACCAAGTCCACAAGGCTTAACGCCTGCTTCAAGTAACATTTTCCACGTGAATTCTGCTGACTTTTCAGGCAACATAATCTCAAATCCATCTTCACCTGTATAACCTGTACGAGCAATAAATAACCCGCCTAAACTAGCCGCATTAAAGGGCTTTAATTCACCAGCCAGTTCCTCAACGCCCGGCATCGCTTCGAAAACTTTTTCGCGTGCATTTGGCCCTTGAACGGCGATCATTGCCAAATCAAACTTAGGCTCAACACTCACATCAAAACCTTGCGCTTGAGTGTTAATCCAGGCAATATCTTTCTCAGTGGTGCCTGCGTTAATAACCATACGATAATCTTGTTCATTTAAATAATAAACAATCAAATCATCAACCACGCCACCAGTCTCATTTAACATACAGCTGTACAACGCTTTACCCTCGGTCTTTAGCTTGTCTACATCATTAGCGATCAATATTTTCAAAAACGCTTTAGCTTGAACACCCTTAAAATCAACAACCGTCATATGAGAGACGTCAAACATACCTACATTCTGTCGAACTTGGTGATGCTCTTCAATTTGAGAGCCGTAATTAAGTGGCATTTCCCAGCCACCAAAATCTACCATTTTTCCACCTGCATCAACGTGCGCCTGAAATAAAGGGGTATGTTTCATAAAACTCTCCTAGTGCTCTTGTTTGCTATATTTACTGATCATGATTACTGTAACAATGATCAGAATAAAAGTAAGACCCATCGTGCCAAATAATTTGAAATTCACCCATGATTCTTCAGTTTGTTGAGCGATAAAACAAAGCTGTTCTGCAGAGGTGGTTACGCAATCTAGCTCTGTTAATTCAATTTTTGGATCTAATTCAGTTGCACCAAATAAAGCCTCCCTTGTCTTTAATGCAGCGTCAACATAATAAGAGTTAACTATGGCGATACCAACAAACCCGAGTCCCCAAAGCCACGTCAACTGATTCCAAACTTGAGATGGCAACTCCAACTCCTTTCCCAGCATACGCTGAAGTAAGGTCTTTTCGCCAATCCACATACTAAATATTAATACTAAGGCAAAGACAACATACAGCACGCTAACCTTCCACATAATAAATGCAGGATCTTTAACAGCTAATGTAATACCACCAAACACTACCAACAAGCCAAAAGTAATAATATGTGATTTTTCAAACTTTCCCGTTTGCAAGCGAGAAATAGCCATTTGTATTGCAGTTGCGCCAATCATGGCATAAATAGCCGCATAAAGACCCATGGTCTTGTAAACAATGAAAAACAGCGCAATTGGGAAAAAATCAAGTAAAAATTTCATAAACTACCTTAAACATTTTTTAGAACAAAAAACCTGTCCATTTTGAATAATCGCTTCATTTTCAGGAATATGCGTTTTGCAGACATCACAAGAAAGCATCTTATTAGTTGTCGGTTGAGCAAGATTGTTATTGGGTGTTTTTCTAAATTTCCGCCACACACTAATGCCCAGCCAAACAATCAAAACAATAATAATTAGTTTAATAATTCCCATAAAATCCGACCTTAAAAAAATAGAATTTTACCAATGCTTAGTATATAATTGCTTCTTTTTAATGTGTCTAATAATAATTACACAATTTCTGCCCGGGTGGTGAAATTGGTAGACACACAGGACTTAAAATCCTGCGCCTTCACGGGCGTGCCGGTTCGATTCCGGCCCCGGGCACCATCTTCTTAAAAAAAGACTTCTTTTGAAGTCTTTTTTTTTCTCAAAAACCTTATAAAGTTAGGTCTTTCTTCAAATCTAATCACCATTATCTTGCGATAAAATATTGATTATGAAAAATGATAATATTCAACAAAAAATTTCAACACTTGATGAGCTTTCTAAATTCGTCGATTACTCATTTATTAAAACATTAAATCGTGATCCAGAATCAAAAGAAAACGGCATTGATCATGATCCAAGGCAAGTTTCAAGTGGTCATTATGTTGCGGTTAATCCGACACCGATTAACAACCCTGAGTATATCGCGCATAGCAGCATTTTGTTTAATGAGCTTGGCTTATCAGATAAGTTAGTTAACGATAATGGTTTTATAAAGCTATTTTCTGGCGATGCCTCTAGTGCGCCAAAACCAATGCATACTTATGGCTGGGCAACAGGCTATGCATTATCCATATTTGGCACTGAATATTTTCAGCAATGTCCGTTTCAGAATGGCAACGGTTATGGTGATGGGCGGGCAATATCAGTACTCGAGGCGGTCATTAACAACCAGCGCTGGGAAATGCAGCTAAAAGGGAGTGGGCGCACACCATATTGTCGTGGCGGAGATGGTCGAGCAGTTCTAAGGTCTAGTGTTCGAGAGTTTTTGGCGCAAGAACATATGCATGCACTTGGCGTGCCAACTTCAAGATCATTATGCTTATATGTCTCTAAAACTCAAAGAGTCAATCGACCTTGGTACTCTATGGATTCACATTCAAAAGATCCTGATATTACACTATCAGATCCAGTAGCCATCTCAACTCGAGTTGCACCATCATTTATTCGAGTTGGGCAATTAGAGCTATTCGCAAGGCGTGCTCGTAAAAAAGAACACCCAAATGCTTTAAAAGAGCTGGAAATGATTTTTACACACTTGATTGATAGAGACTATGCCAATGTAATTACTCTAGAATCACCATTAGACGAGAAGCTATTACAACTTGCTGAGGCGTTTCAAAAACGACTAACATCACTAGTGGCTAACTGGATTAGAGTTGGCTATTGTCAAGGAAACTTTAATAGTGATAATTGTGCTGCTGGTGGCTTTACCCTGGACTATGGTCCCTTTGGATTTTGCGATGAATTTAATCCAGGATTTCAATCATGGACAGGTGGTGGTGATCATTTTGCTTTTTTTAATCAACCAATTGCCGCAGAGAAAAATTTCCAAATGTTTTGCAAATCCATTGAGCCATTAGTCGCTGATCAGCCAAAAGCACTTAATAAACTTAATGAAATTAAAAGTAATTTTCCAAAAGCCATGAGAGATAAGATGGAAAAAATGTGGGCCTCTAAATTAGGTCTTGCATACTATGATGATGAACTATTTAGGGAATTGGTTGCTCTTATGCACCATAGCCAAGTTGATTACACCCTCTTCTTTCGTGAGCTTTCAACACTGCCTAACAATACTGAATCGATTAAGAGTAGCTTTTATAAAGACAATCTATCAGAGCAAGTTATTCAACTTTGGTCAAACTGGTTAAAAAAATGGCGATTAATTGCATCTGAAAAAGATAACTTAAACACATTAGGCGTTAAATCACTCGATGAGTTATCAGACAATATGAACAAGGTTAATCCAAAATATATATTAAGAGAGTGGTTTTTAATGCCTGCTTACCAGCAAGCTGCCAATCAAAATTACCAG
>JAHZKM010000031.1 GCA_022600395.1 Pseudomonadota bacterium
ACGCTTGGGCTTTTCTTACAAAAATCAATCTTTACACGCCGAATCTGTTGATATTGCAGATTTGATGGATCGTTATGGTTCGCCTTTATACGTATATTCACGTACCGATATTGAAAATAATTGGCGCGAATTTGACTTAGCCTTTGGCCAGCACCCACATTTAGTCTGTTATGCAGTTAAGGCTAATTCTAATATTGCTGTACTCAATGTGCTAGCTAAGGTTGGCGCAGGATTTGACATTGTTTCTATTGGTGAGTTAGAACGTGTTCTGGCCGCAGGCGGCGATGCTAACAAATGCGTGTTTTCAGGTGTGGCAAAAACAGCTGAGGAAATTAAGCGTGGCCTTGAAGTAGGTATTCGCTGTTTTAATGTGGAGTCTGGTGCAGAGCTTGAGCGGATTGAGCAAGTGGCTGAGTCTATGAACAAACAAGCCCCTATCTCTATTCGCGTTAACCCAAATGTGGATGCAAAAACACATCCGTATATCTCTACTGGCCTTAAAGAAAATAAGTTTGGTGTAGATATTGACGATGCACTCTTACTCTATAAAAACGCGCAACAATCTAAGCATTTATTAATTAAAGGTTTGGACTGTCATATTGGTTCACAACTTACAGATGTTTCGCCGTTTTTAGACGCACTAGACAAAGTATTGGGTTTGATTGAGATACTTAAAAAGCAAAGCATTTATATTGAACATCTAGACTTAGGCGGTGGCGTTGGTATTACTTATGATGATGAGGTAACGATTGATATTTCAGCTTATATTGCCAAAGTACTAGAAAAGGCTGGTCATTTAGAAATTATTTTAGAGCCAGGACGCGCTATTGTCGGCAATGCAGGCGCCTTTATCACCAAAGTTGAATTTCTAAAACAAAATTCAGATAAATCATTTGCTATTATTGATGGTGCGATGAATGACTTGTTGCGACCAGCTTTTTATAATGCCTATCATCAGGTATTGCCTGTGCGTGAAAATGCTCAAGGAGTTGAGGCCAATTGGGACTTAGTAGGCCCGATTTGTGAAACCGGTGATTTTTTAGCTAAGGACCGAGCATTATCTTTATCTGAGGACGACTATTTGGCTATTATGTCTGCAGGCGCGTATGGCTTTACCATGAGTTCTAATTATAATTCCCGCCCACGCGTGGCTGAGGTGATGGTGTCAGATGATGCACACCACTTAATTCGCAAGCGTGAAACCATTCAAGATTTATTTAATACAGAGATTCTAATCCATGATTAAGCTTACCAATAATCAAAAGAAATTTTTACGCTCTAAAGGGCACAGTTTAAAGCCAGTGGTTATGTTAGGTCAACACGGACTTACCGAAGGCGTATTAGCTGAATTGAGCTCTAGTTTAGGGACGCATGAGCTGTTAAAGATTAAGATTCGAGGCGATGACCGAGAAGACAAGCAGCGTATTATTGACGAGATTCTGCAAAAAACACAAGCACACTTAGTACAAGTAATTGGTAACGTTATGGTGATTTATCGAGCTTTTGATAAAGAGCCTCAGCTTATTCTTCCAAGAAAATAACTCACATGACTAAGATTGCAATTAGTGCTGCTGAAACCTCAGGCGACCTAATTGGATCAACTCTGATTCAAGAGCTAAAAAAACAAGATCCAACACTTCAAATTGAAGGTTTGTGCGGTGAAAAAATGCAGGCTCAAGGGTGTGTACAGCTCTGGGATATGAGCCTAGTGAATGTCATGGGATTTAGCGAGGTGTTTAAAAAACTCCCGTCATTGCTAAGATTGAGAAAGGCTATTGTTACGTATTTTTCACGCAATAAGCCTGATGTTTTTATTGGTGTAGATGCGCCAGATTTTAATTTTTTTATTGAGAAAAAACTTAAAAATCAAGAGATTAAGACGATTCATTTTATCTCTCCTTCGGTTTGGGCATGGCGCGCCTCACGTGTTAAGAAAATCAAGCGTGCTAGTGATTTGATACTGTGCTTGTTTCCTTTTGAAGTGGCATTCTATGAGCGAAACAACCAAAAAGCTGTTTTTGTTGGGCACCCTTTGGCAGAAAAACTTACGCCTAGAAAAAACCACCAAACCACTAAAAATATCTTGCTTATGCCTGGCTCAAGAGCGGGTGAAGTTAAACGATTATTGCCCGAAATGTTGCTCGCTGCAAAGTCTATGGCAGAGCAAGACCCATCACTCAGCTTTCATTTAGCATTAGCTAATGAGGAGCTACTGGAATGGTCTCGATCGCTAATTGCTGAGCGAGATGTTAGCTTGTCTATTAATGAAGCGCATGAACGCATGCAAAGTGCAGATTTAGTACTGGTTGCCTCGGGTACAGCAGCACTTGAATTGGCACTGGTTGGTGTACCAATGGTGGTGGTTTATAAGCTATCAGCACTGAGTTATTTTATTGCCTCCAATTTAGTAACCAGTGAATTTATTAGCCTACCTAATGTGATTGCCAATAAGGCAATAGTTCCAGAATTAATCCAAACACAGGCAAATGGCGATAACATTGCTCAGCACGCAATGCACATTTTACAGAGTGACCAGTCAGCGCTAATTGCTGAGTTTGGGAAAATACATAAAAGTTTACATCTAGATGCCGATCATGAATCGGCTAAACTTATTCTTAAATTTATTCATGAATAGAGAATTTCAGAAAATAGTTGACTTGGCGCTGGCTGAAGATTTGGGCTCTGGCGACGTATCAGCAAGTTTATTGCCTGATGAGCAAACTTTTGCGACGATCATTTGTCGAGAACATGCAGTTATTTGTGGGATGGCATTTGCTCAAGCCGCTTTTTTGACCTTGGATCAGAATATTAAAATTAAATGGCAAGTAGAAGAGGGTGATTGGGCAGAGC
>JAHZKM010000032.1 GCA_022600395.1 Pseudomonadota bacterium
AATGCGTCATCGCCAATATTAACGTAGTAATTTACTTTCTCCTCCAAGTCGCTTGGAGGGTTAATGGTAATTTGAGCAGTTCCAGAACCAGTAATATAGGAACTATTGGATAGTTCGTTAAAAATTACTGTATTCGTATCAGCGTTGTAAATAGTAATAAAACGCTCAACTCTTCCTTCAGTACTGCTGTTCGAAGCATAAACTACACGATCAAAATCTAGAACAATATTACTATTAACGCTAATATTTTTACCAAAAACCTTTGGATAAGATCCTATTAATTTAGGCAAATTATCAACAACACCAGTATCTGCCGTAGTAAAACTCAAAGCTGTTGTTGAACTAATACCTGCATAAGAGTTTGACGAACTATCATCAAAGGCAGTGGCATCAACCAATACGTAGTATTCAGTTTCTCCTGATAAGTCAGAACCTGGGTTAATGGTAATAGCTGTTGTGCCTGTGCCTGTTACCTGACCACTGGTTACATCAATAATTTCAATGGTTGAGTCGTCTGAGGTTTTCTTGATGGTAATATTGCCAGATTCAACATCAACCGCTTCACTAAAGTTCAACACAATATTAGCATCTACTGCTATTGCAGTAGCATTATCAGCTGGCGTTGAAGAGGATAGCGTTGGCGCAGATTCATCATTCAAATTCACTGTATTGTTTGACTGAGAAATACTGGCTGCATTACCTGCACTATCATAGATGGCAGTTGATGACGACGGCACTACTGTGATTGTCTCGCTACCATTTGGCGTACCAGATAAGCTCAAACCTAGAGTATAGACATTACCACTAATACTAATACTCGAAGGAGTTGCCTTACTCAAGGTGGCACTACCCCCGCTTAGAGATAAGCTAAAGTTGCCAACCTTTAAACTATTCTTATTACTATTTCTGTAAACAGCCTCTGAGAAGGTAGTAGCAATGGTTGTGTTGTCTGCAGCCACTGTGGTGCCAGTGATGAGTGGTGCAGTAGCATCAGTAACTGTTACCACCCAGGATTCTGTATCGCTATTGCCATCTTCATCAGTTGCAGTAATACTTAACGAATAAGTGTTGTTAGTGTCACTATCAACCGGATTATCATAATCACGTGCCACCATAGACACTACACCTGTTGACGAATTAATACTGAAATCTGTTGCATCGTCACCACTTAAAGTATAAGTTAAATCACCAATTGGATTGTCGCTTTTTTTAGTTAAAGATGGAGTGTCACTAGTGTAAATCGAGCCTTCAGCCACATTGGCATTACCAATGGAACTAATTGCAAGTGTGGCAGTTTCAATAACATCTATAACTGTTACAGTAATCGTTTGAGTATCTGCATTACTTGCAGCATCTGTTGCAGTTACTTCAACTATATAAGTATTGTTTGTGTCATCGTCCGTTGGATTTTCATAATTAGGTGCACTAGCAAATGTTAAAACACCTGATGAGATACCAAACTTAGCTTGATCTGCGCCACCACTAATTGAATAAGTGACAGTGTTTGCCTCAGTTACTACAACAGTAGTACTGCTGTAGTGTTCTCATTAATGTTGATAGCGGCAGAATTAGAAGTGATAATAGGTGCAATAGAATCAATAACAACAGCTGCTGACCCTGAGTCAGACCAATCAGACTCATCTCCATCTTGTTCTTGCACATACAATGTGTGTGTCCCATCGCTAAGCGGGCTAGCTGGTGTATGGTTTGTATTGGTAGTGGAAGTGGCACCCGAAGTTAAATCGCCATTGTTAAGCTTATATCGATAGTTTTTGTTACCTTTACTTCCACCCTCCTCGTTCCCAAGACCAAGTGGGTTTTTGGCTATTTGTTGGCGTTATTACGCTAACATTAGGCGCTATTGCATCATTATTACCGTTACTGTTACTGTTACTGTTAGTGGACCAAACCACGAAAATAATAGCTATAGTTTTTAATAATAATCGCAAATTGCACTCTCAATTAAAGATATCCGCTTATAAAAAGCAATTGGATTTTAGTCCTATCTAGAGATCATTTAAAACTATTTTTTAGTATTTTTTTCGATCGTATTGATCTGTTTTTTCTATATGTTAAAAACGAGTCATTTTACGAGTTAATATTTATGGTGCAGGATTAAAAAACCTTAAATGAATTGCTTCAATCGCTTCTTCAATTTCATCGCTCCATTCAACATTAACAGCATTTATATTTTCTGCAAGTTGATCCATATTGGTGGCACCAATAATCGTACTGGCGCAAAACCAACGCGAATAGGTAAATGCTAATGCGAGCGTAGCTGGTGTCATATTTAACTCTTGAGCTAAATCCGCATAAGCTTTAATAGCTGGCTCAACACTTGGTTTTTCGTAGCGCTGTGCAAAGCCGTCGAAAATATTAACGCGCCCCTTAGCTTGCTGGTCATTCAAGTATTTAGCGCTTAGATGGCCAAATGCCATTGGAGAGTAAGCCAATAATGGCACATTTTCACGATAACCCATTTCTCTGAGTGATGAGTCGTAAGTGCGATTAATAAGATTGTAGGCATTTTGCATACTCACAACCCTAGGCAGGCTTTCTCGTTCTGAAGCGTTTAAAAATTGCATTAGCCCCCAAGGCCATTCATTAGATAAGCCGATATGTCGAATTTTGCCTTCGTCAATTAGTTCAGACAGTGCCTCTAGCGTTTCCACAAAATTGGTAAACTCTCGCTCTTGCTCTGGATCAAACAAATACTGGCCAAACATCGGCGTGTTGCGTTCTGGCCAATGGAGCTGATACAAATCAATATAGTTGGTCTGTAGGCGTTTAAGCGACCCTTCTACCGCATTGCGAAGATTGGTGCGATTAAAGGTGTGCTTACCTTCTCGTACCCAAGGCATACCGCGTGAACTGCCTGCTGCCTTAGTGGCTAAAATAATTTGATCACGAGTTTGATTTTTGATCCAATTGCCTACAATGGTTTCAGTCGCATAAGCAGTATCAGCACGTGGTGGCACAGGATACATTTCAGCGGTATCAATAAAGTTGATCCCTTGCGCTATTGCATAGTCGAGCTGTTGATGCGCTTCATGTTGTGAGTTTTGCTGACCAAAAGTCATAGTGCCCATGCAAATATTAGATACCGTTAAATCGCTACCTCCCAACTGTGTATATTTAATCATTGTTTAACCAAGAATTTATTAAGAGCAGTATATTAACATGATAAACCAGCTACAAACAATGCCAATAGCTGGTTTTTTGATATTATGAATAAAATATTTTTTTGTATAGAACTAATGGATTGTCTCGGATTAGCACTCTTATAATCTAGTCATTGTTATTACCTAAAAATATCAGCCCAAAACATGAATAAACTTAATTTATTAGACAAAAATAACAACTTTAATATTTTGCTAGCTGGCATTCTAGGGCTCTTTATTGGCGTAGGCGTTGCTCGATTTGCTTACACATCCTTGCTCCCTTCTATGCTGGATGACACAACCTTATCTTTGACTTTTTCTGGGGTTTTGGCTTCTACTAATTATATAGGTTATCTGCTAGGCGCTCTATTTGCAGTCTTTATCAAAGATATTAATACCAAGATTAAGTATTTTAGATTAGGGCTAGCGCTATGCATCGTGTCAACAATCATAATGGGTATTACTGCACATGAGTTGTGGCTAATTACAAGCAGAGTGGTGGCAGGATTTGGTGCAGCAATGACTTTGGTTGTTGGTGCAGCAATTGTGATGGTAAAGCTTAATTTAAAAGACAAAACCAAAGCAATGGGCATTTATTTCTCTGGCATTGCTATTGCATTAGCAGCAGCAGATATAATTGCTAGATTGATTTTAATAAGTTACTCTTGGCAAACTTCTTGGCTGGTGTTAGCACTTAGTGCTACTTTGGTAGCACCCTATGCTTGGTATATTTTATCTACTAATCAAAAAATTCAATCAAAGATCACTGTCCACACATTTAACAAAAAGATATTCTCTAATTTTGTTCTTATTCTCATTGTAGCTTATTTCACCGCAGGTGTAGGCATGGTGGTTCAAGGTACTTTTCTACCGACTATCATTCAATCATTGTCTGGCTTAGAGTCTTTTGCTGGCTCAACTTGGTTATTGGTAGGTTTGGCTGGTATTCCCTCTTCGATTATATGGATGAGGCTTGCTCATCGTTTTAGCAGTGTCAATATTATTATTATTGCCATGATTATTCAAATTATTGGCATTTTAATTCCAGCGCTAACTCATAATCTTTATTTAAACCTTTTATCCGGAGTTTTGTATGGCGGCACTTTTGTCGGATTGGTAGCTCTATTTATGCATTTAGGTGGCAAAATAGCTGGCAATAATCCTGTTATTTTAATGGGATCACTAACAACTGCATATGGCTTAGGTCAAGTTGGTGCACCTTTATACGCAGTTACCTTAACAGCTGAATCAGGAAATTATGATAATGCCTTGTATGTCACTGCTATTATTGTATTTGCTGGCGTGGCATTGTTAACCGTTAGCAGGATATTTGGATTAGAAGGTCATCATAATAACCGACAAAAAAATACCTTGTAGTTATTACAAGGTATTTTACATTTTGAAGTTAAAATTATTATGCTACATCCATTGACATTAATTTACCAAATTCTTGCGCAGAAATCTTAGCGTCTACTTCCTTTTCCAATTCTGAAATTCGGTTTTCCAAAACTCTAACAATATATTCACGAGTTTTCTCATGATCAATATTTGAATGAGTCATTCCAACACAATGCTTGATTGATTCAAGCTCCTCTAGTAAATTTTCTTTATCTACTTGCATACTTCTCTCCCTTTTTTTGTTGATTCAATTTCATTCTATCACAAATTAATTGTACAAATTTAAATTTCTTATAAAAATTGTACAATTATTTAATTTTAAGCGTATTATTTAAATCAAATAATTAACTAATAAGAGAAAATGAAGAAAAAAATATTAATCTTAACCCTAATGTTTATGTCGTTTACATCCATGGCATTATCTGTTGGTGATATGGCGCCAGGCTTTTCATTACCTGACCAAAATAATGAAAATAAAACACTCCATCAACATCGCGGTCAATGGGTGATACTATATTTTTATCCAATGGATGACACACCTGGATGTACAACTGAAGCCTGTAGTTTTAGAGATGCTACTGATCGTATAATTTCTAATAAATCAGTTGTTTATGGTATTAGTGTTGACAGTGTAGAATCGCACAAGATATTTTCTGAAAAAAACCAGCTATCTTTTTCATTGCTTGCTGATACAAGCGGTTCGGTTTCGAAATCTTATAACTCTCTAGCTGAATTTCTTAATTGGAAAGTTGCAATGAGAAATACTTTTATTATTAATCCAGAAGGTCTTATTGTAAAAAAATACCTAGGCGTCGATCCAACAACTCATGTTCAAAAGGTTTTAAAAGATCTAATGACTTTACAAGCGCAAACATCCTAATATGACCTTAGTTTCAAAATATTTAATCTATCTTGGCACGATACCATTTATATTTTTTTCAGTTATTATTGCATACAAAATAAATGAAATGCCAAACTACAGCAATCTAGATTTTGAAACGATTATTTCTGTTTACACTATTGCAATCATTTCATTTATCTCTGGATCTCATTGGGCTCAGAGTTCAAAAGTTAATAACTTATTGACAACTCTAATACTGATTTCTAGCAATATAATTGTTGTCTTAATTTGGTTTGCCTATTTATTTTTAATTTTTGAAGTTTTTATTTTTATCTCAAGCATAATTCTAGTTGTATTACTTTATATTGAAAAAATACTGTTAAGCGAAGTTTTATGTTCAAAAACATATTATCATCATAGAGTTTTTGCAACTTCTATTGTTTTAATAAGCTTTTGCCTAATGCTATACAATAGAATCAGTTTTTAAACATTTCACTAGCTAGGTATAATAAAATTCATATTTAATACTTGGATTAACCATATGTCGGGCAACTCTTTCGGAAAATTATTTACAATAACTACTGCAGGTGAATCACATGGTGAAGCATTAATTGGGATTGTAGATGGTTGCCCTCCAGGTATGGATCTTTGCGAAGCGGACCTGCAAAACGACTTAGATCTTAGAAAACCAGGAACATCTCGCCACACAACGCAACGCCGAGAAGAAGATTTGGTAAAAATTTTATCTGGCACTTTCGAAGGCAAAACTAC
The DNA here is from genome assembly GCA_022600395.1 of Pseudomonadota bacterium. GTDB lineage: Bacteria > Pseudomonadota > Gammaproteobacteria > PS1 > Pseudothioglobaceae > Thioglobus_A. The sequence continues at coordinate 6,172 of JAHZKM010000032.1, forward strand.
TGGTGCATCCATAGCTTTAATTATTCAAAATACTGATCAACGCTCTAAAGATTATAGCAATATTGCAAATACCTTTCGTCCTGGTCATGCTGACTATACTTATGATCAAAAATACGGTTTTAGAGATTATCGTGGTGGTGGTCGATCAAGCGCTCGAGAAACTGCAATGCGGGTTGCTTGTGGCGGCATTGCCAAAAAATACCTAAAAGAAACTTTAGGTATTGAAATTAAAGGCTATTTAAAACAGCTTGGCCCTATTGAAGCTGAAACACTAGATTGGTCTGAGGTACACAACAATCCATTCTTTTGTCCAGATGCTAGCAAAATTACTGAGCTTGAAGATTATATGGATGCTTTAAGAAAATCAGGCGATTCTATTGGTGCACGAGTTAATGTTGTTGCTACTAATATGCCAGTTGGCTTAGGTGAACCAATATTTGATCGACTTGAAGCAGATATCGCACATGGAATGATGAGCATTAATGCGGTCAAAGCTGTTGAGATTGGTGCTGGATTTAACTCAGTCACACAAAAAGGCACTGAACATCGAGATGCGATCACATTAAATGGATTTAAATCCAATCATGCAGGTGGAGTTTTAGGTGGCATTAGCTCTGGACAAGATCTGCTTGTGTCAATTGCTCTTAAACCAACCTCAAGTTTACGTTTACCAATTGAAAGTATTGACAAGCAAGGAAATCCAATTGAAGTTGTTACTAAAGGTCGCCACGATCCTTGTGTTGGAATTCGCGCTACCCCTATTGCTGAAGCCATGCTAGCCATGACAATCATGGATCATGTTATGCGTCATAGAGCGCAAAATATCGATGTTCAATCTACAACGCCTGTTGTACCGAACTCAAACTCATAATTAACTTTTTACTTTAGTCTTGCCCACAAGGACAAACCATGATATTTTCATTGATTAATAAATACGCACCGAGTAATGCCAAAAATGATATTTTATCTGGCTTAACAGTTGCTCTAGCTTTAGTGCCAGAAGCGGTTGCATTCGCTATCATTGCTGGCGTTAATCCATTAGTTGGCTTGTATGCCGCTTTTACTATGGGCTTAGTGACTTCAATCGCTGGTGGTCGTCCAGGCATGATTTCTGGTGCAACTGGTGCAATTGCTGTAGTGATTGCTCCTTTAATTGCTTTAATTATTGATCAAGGTGGCACACTGGAACAAGCCACAGAATATTTGTTTGCCGCAGTCATTTTGGCTGGTATCTTGCAAATATTGTTTGGTGTGCTTAAATTAGGTAAATTTATTCGCTTGGTTCCTCACCCTGTTTTCTTAGGTTTTGTTAATGGCATAGCTTTAGTTATCTTTGCTGGGCAAATTAAACAATTTGAATTAGAAGATGGCTCTTGGATTACAGGAGAGCCTCTAATAACTATGCTTGCAATAGCTGCTGCAACAATGGCAGTTATTTATTATTTGCCAAAAATTACCAAAACTTTGCCTGCTATCTTGGTTGCGGTTATTGCAGGCACTTTAGCGGTAATATTACTAGGTATTGAAACTCGTACTGTGGGTGATATTGCCTCAATCAAGGGCGGCTTTCCATCGCTGAATATCCCAAATGTTCCATTTGACTGGGATATGCTCACATTGATTTTTCCTTTTGCTGTGACTATTGCAGCAGTAGGCTTAATTGAAAGCCTACTAACTTTAAATCTAATAGACGATATAACTGAAACAACAGGAAAGCCAAACCGTGAAAGTGTTGGTCAAGGCCTTGCAAACTCAGCAACTGGTCTTTTTGGTGGCATGGGTGGTTGTGCTATGGTGGGACAAAGCATTATTAATGTCAAATCAGGCGGACGTGGACGTCTATCTGGTGTTGTTGCATCACTGGCACTACTAGCTTTTATTGTTTATTTATCTGAATATGTGGAAATGATACCCATCGCCGTTTTGGTTGGCGTTATGATGATGGTGGTTATCGGCACCTTCCAATGGTGTACGCTTAGATTATTTGGAAGAATACCTGTGCTTGATGTTATTACCGGTATTTCGGTCGCAGTAATCACTCTATGGACTAGCGATCTAGCCTTAGCAGTTGTGGTGGGTGTTATTCTATCTGCATTGTCGTTTGCCTGGGAATCAGCCAGCAAGATTTACATCAGTAAAGAGCAAACCAATGATGGAGACAACATTTATAAAGTTAAAGGCACTTTATTTTTCGCATCAAAAGAACACTTTCAAGAATTATTTGATCCTAAATCAGATACAGATAATGTATATGTTGATTTCGAAGAGGCCAGAGCGTTAGACCATTCTGCCATTCAAGCGATTGATAAATTAGCCGAACGCTACAAACGAGTTGGAAAAACACTTCATTTACAGCATTTAAGTGCTGAATGTCGGTTACTCTTAAAAACGGCTAAGCATCTTGTTGAAGTGAATATCCTAGAGGATCCAAAATATCATGTCGCTGATGACAAAATTTCTTAATTTTTTTAAAAATTAAAGCCTACAATTTGTCTTGATTAATGCCATAAATTACTTTATATTATGAATTTTTTAATTTCATTTATTAACTGAGGATGGATATGAAAAATACACCAATAATCGCACTACTTTTCGCAACTAGCGTTATGGCTAATCAGCCATATAATCATAATTTTTTTAATCAAGACTTTAACCAAGGCGTTTGGTCAAACTTTAATCAACAATTTCAGCAATTTAATAACGAAATGCGCGCCATGCAAAATCGTAATATTTTTGGCGCACAAACCAAGCGATATTTTGACGAGCAATCTAATCGTTACATGATTGAAATTGCAGTGCAAGGCTTGGCTAAAAAAGATCTAGACATTACGAGTGAAAATGGCATGATTCATATCAAGGGTCATGTAAAAAAATTAGAAAAAATGGGTAATAATACTCGCTCTTCTTCGAATCAATTTGCACAAACTTATTCTCTACCAAACGATGCAGATGCAAACAATATTGATGCGGAATTTAAAGATAACTCTTTGTTTATCTCAATTCCAAAATTAACAAAAATAACCCCTGCTGTTAAGCAAATAATTATTAAATAAACATCTATTTACCTTTTTCATCTCCCCAAAGTAATTTATGCATTTGTACCTGCATGCGCACATTTAATTGGGCATCAATAATCCAATCGGCTAATTGCGTTGGAGTAATTTGATCAAACACTGGAGAGAATAGAACGCCTGCTTGAGTAGGATACTGCTTTAAAGTATCAACGCTCCAGTTAAAATCATGGCGCGATCCGATAACAAATTTAAGTTGATCTTTTTCTTGAAGTTTTTCAATATTACTATACAAGTTTTGACTTTCTTCATTAGAACTAGGTGTTTTAATATCCATTACGATAGAAACACCTGGATTAACCTCTGAAATATCAATACTGCCACTAGTTTCTAAGCTAACGTGATAGTTGTCTTTGATTAATGTGTCTAACAAAATATGGCAATTTATTTGTGCCAAAGGTTCACCACCTGTAACGCACACATAACGAGTATTATATTGACCAACTTTGGCCATAACCGCATCAACACCCATAAGATTGTTACCCTTAAAAGCGTACTCAGTATCACAATAAGAACAGCGCAGTGGACAGCCTGTTAGGCGAATAAAGACACTAGGCAGTCCTACTTCTCTCGCCTCACCTTGTAGTGAATAAAAAATTTCGGTAATATTTAGATCTGTATTCATAACGCGGTTTTAAATTGAGAATCTTTTAATTTTTTTATTTGATTGCGAACATCTGCAGCCTTTTCAAACTCTAGATCGCTTGCTAGCTTATACATTTGTTTTTCTAATGATTTAATCTCTTTAGCCAATTGCACGGGTGACAATTGATCCATTACCGCTTCGTTATTATCCTCGCTGGTTTCTTCGCTCGTTAAATCTGTTTCTAAAATATTAATAATAGGCTTAACAACGCCTTTTGGCGTGATGTTATTTTTCTGATTATGTTGCTCTTGTTTTTCACGCCTTCTAAGCGTTTCATCCATGGCTTTTTTCATCGACTTGGTGATTCGATCAGCATACAAAATTGCCTTACCATTAACGTTTCTAGCTGCCCTACCCATAGTTTGAATAAGTGATCTTTCAGAGCGCAAAAACCCCTCTTTATCTGCATCTAATATTGCCACTAAAGATACCTCAGGAATATCTAAACCCTCACGAAGTAAATTAATTCCGACCAATACATCAAACACGCCAAGGCGTAAATCTCGAATAATCTCTACTCGTTCAACAGTATCAATATCAGAATGTAGGTAGCGAACTTTCACTCCATGCTCGTTCAAATATTCGCTAAGCTGTTCAGACATTTTTTTTGTCAATGTGGTTACCAATACACGGTCACCCACTTTTACACGCTTCTTAATTTCACTCAGTAGGTCATCCACCTGAGTGTCCACAGGTCTAACTTCAATTTCAGGATCTAGCAGCCCTGTTGGGCGCACCACCTGCTCTGCAATTGTAGTAGAAACATCAAACTCATACTGAGATGGCGTTGCTGATACTAAAATAGATTGATGAATGCGCTCTTCAAACTCATTATATTTTAAAGGTCGATTATCTAGTGCGGAGGGTAGGCGAAATCCAAACTCCACTAATGTCTTTTTTCGCGCTCTGTCGCCATTGTACATACCGCCAATTTGACTAACAGTTACGTGTGACTCATCCAAAATGATCAGAGAATTTTCAGGTAAATAATCTAGTAAAGTAGGTGGCGGATCGCCCGGTTTACGAGAAGATAAGTAGCGTGAATAATTTTCAATACCCGTGCAATATCCCAGTTCACGCATCATCTCGATATCCATATGCACACGCTGAGTAAGCCTCTGCTCTTCTACGAGCTTATTTAAAGATAACAATTCATCTCGACGCTCTTTAAGCTCTACTTTAATATCATCCAGCATATTTAAAATTTTAGACTTTGGCGTCACATAATGCGTTTGCGGATAAATAGTTATTCGTTGTAAAGATTTAAGTCGCTCGCCTGTTAACGGGTCAAACCAATATAATCGCTCAATCTCTTCATCAAACATCTCAACGCGCAAGGCTTGCTCTTCAGAGTCTGCTGGAAAAATATCAATCACTTCACCTTTGACACGGAAACACCCTCTTAATAAAGTCACGTCATTACGTGTATATTGCATTTGCGATAAGCGTGACAATATCTCTCTTTGATTGGAGACCTCGCCCACACTTAAATGTAACAACATCGACATATAGCTCTGCGGATCACCCAAGCCATAAATAGCCGAAACACTAGCAATAATAATAACATCATCACGCTCTAAAAGAGATTTGGTTGCAGATAAGCGCATTTGCTCAATTTGCTCATTAATTGATGAATCTTTTTCAATAAATGTATCAGACGCTGGC
>JAHZKM010000033.1 GCA_022600395.1 Pseudomonadota bacterium
ATGCATAATCTAAGCTTAAGTGCAACCGAGCACGCTTGGATTTTCTGGGCATTCTTTATGGCCTTTGCCGTTAAAGTGCCGATGTTTCCTGTACATACATGGCTGCCAGATGCACACGTGCAAGCACCAACAGGCGGCTCAGTGATTCTAGCAGCTATTATGTTAAAAATGGGTGGCTATGGTTTCTTTCGTTTCTCATTGCCTATTACTCCAGATGCCTCTTTGGAGTTTTCAGAAATCGTCATCATCCTTTCTTTGATTGCCATTGTTTATATCGGTTTTGTGGCTTTAGTTCAGCGCGATATGAAAAAACTCATTGCCTATTCTTCCATTTCTCATATGGGTTTTGTAACCCTCGGTGTCTTTGCTTTATTTCTAGCTTACCAGCCGGGCGCACCAGAGGGTGCTTTACTTGGTCTAGAAGGCGCAATGGTGCAAATGATTTCGCATGGTTTTATCTCTGCTGCTATGTTCTTGGTCGTGGGTGTGCTGTATGATCGGTTGCATTCAAGAGAAATTAGTACTTATGGTGGTGTGATTAATTCCATGCCGAAATTTACCGGTTTTGCGGTGCTATTTGCTATGGCCAATGCAGGCCTGCCAGGTACATCAGGTTTTGTAGGTGAATTTATGGTGATTCTTGGCGCTGTGCAGGCTAATATTTGGTACGCTGTACTTGCGGGCTCAACACTGATTGTCGGTGCGGCCTACACCTTGTGGATGGTTAAGCGTGTATTTTGGGGTGCAGTGACCAATCCAGAGGTTTCGACTTTGTCAGACGTGAATGCTAGAGAGTTTAGTATTTTGGCCGTGTTAGCAGTCGCTGTCATTGCCATGGGTATTTATCCACAACCAGTGATCGATGTGATGCATGTTTCTATTGAGCACTTACTAAATCAAGCTTTAGCTTCTAAACTTTAAGTTAATAAAAAATTATGAATAATACATTCACATTTGATACTTCAACATTATGGTCAGCAACGCCTGAGATTTTTTTACTTAGTGCAATTGTGGTTGTGCTGCTGTTAGACTTGTTTTTAACCAAGCCTTTTAAGCAAGTTACTTATTATTTAACCCAAGCTAGCCTACTAATTACTGGCTTGCTGGCTTTTAGTTTAATCAATGAGCCACAAACCATCATCTTTGGCGGCTCGTTTATTTTAGATAATATGGCTTCAGTTTTTAAAGTCTTTATGGTGGGCTCAACTATGGTGGCAATGGTCTATACTCGTCATTATCTTACTCAACATTCACTCTTTAGAGGTGAATACTTTGTGTTAGTTTTGCTAGCAGTGTTAGGCATGATGGTAATGGTTTCGGGTTATAGTTTGTTAACACTATATCTTGGATTGGAGATCTTATCCTTGTCACTTTACACCTTAATTGCTATTGCGCGTGAGCGTGCGGGTGCGGTTGAGGCGGCGCTTAAATATTTTGTTTTAGGTGCCATTGCATCAGGCTTGCTGCTCTACGGCATGAGTATGATTTACGGTATTAGCGGCAGTTTAAATATTAATGAAATTGCCAGCTTTGCTGCAAACGCTAATCTTGCATCTAGAGAAACACTGATTCTTAATTTTGGCTTAGTATTTTTAGTAATTGGTATTGCTTTCAAGTTGGGCGCCGTGCCTTTTCATATGTGGGTGCCAGATGTTTACCAAGGTGCACCTACTGCAGTCACCTTGTTTTTATCTACGGTGCCAAAAATTGCCGCTGTGGCGATGTTGGTGCGCATTTTGGTGGATGGCTTAGGCGCTATGCACGCCTATTGGGCAGATTTGTTCATCGTATTGGCGGTATTGTCCATTGCGCTTGGATCGGTGGTAGCACTCATGCAAACCAATATCAAACGTATGTTGGCGTATTCAACCATCTCTCATGTTGGCTTTATTATGCTTGGCTTTGTGACCGGTGTTGTAAGTGGCTACGGCGCCGCTGTTTTTTATGTATTGGTTTATGTTTTGATGAGTTTGGCGGCATTTGGCATAATTATTTTGCTTAACAAGCAAGGCTTTGAGGCCGATCAAGTTTCTGATTTTAAAGGCCTGAGTAAGCACTCGCCATGGTTTGCCTTGATGATGCTAGTGATTATGCTATCTATGGCAGGTGTACCGCCGTTTATTGGTTTTTATGCCAAACTCTTCATCTTACAGCAAGTGATTTCTGCAGGCTTTGTGACCTTAGCTGTTGTAGCGGTTGTTTTTGCAGTGATTAGTGCTTATTACTATTTGCAAATTATTAAGTCCATGTATTTTGAAAAGACTGATCAAGATATTACAATTGTTGCGCCAATGGATATGCAATTGATTTTATCTATCAATGCGATTTTGATTTTAGCAGTGGGCATCTTCCCAGATTTTTGGATGAAGTTGGCAGTTTCATTGTTTTAAGTAATTATTATTTAAAATATCACAAGCTTGACAAATAATTTTAAATAATAATAATTTAGGCTATTTAACTGTGGCTAGATTTTTTTAGCGATTAATTAGCTCAATTTTTTGAGCCTTAAAAGAACTCTTAGCTCGCCTCCAAGCATGCCCATAAATAACTTCATAGGTTGCCGGGAGTTTTCCATCTTGTCGATATGATTCGTACATTTCAACCATGAGCTTGAATTTATCCTTGCCCATGAGAGCTTTTGAGCGCGCATCCACACTATGTGCACCGATAGCCTTAAGATCTCTGAGTAAATCGGTAACCGTTTGGTAAGTGAGTGTTAAGTGCTCCATTTCCATCACAGGCGACTCAAAGCCGGCACCGAGTAATTGATCACCAATATCGTGCATATCAGTGAATGTGTTCACGTGAGTGTCGTTATCTACCACTGACCAGCTCTTTTTTAGCTCTTTTAAAGTGTCTGGGCCGAAAGTAGAGAATAAGATTAATCCATCGTCTTTAAGTACTCTGTGGATTTCTGAGAATAGTTGTTTGAGATCGGGACACCATTGCATCATCAGGCTGGATACAACCATGTCAACGCTGTTATTAGCTAAAGGCAAGTGGCCGGCATCAGCGCAAATTTTTTGATTTGCTGAATTGTTCTTGAGGGAATTTTGAGCGAAGTCTAGTGCAATAATAGTTGATTCTGTAAAGCGCTTTGATAGTTGTTGGCTTAATAATCCTGTGCCAGCCCCTAAATCTAAAATAACGGCCGAATTGCTAGAAATAATATCAAGTTTTTTATCAAGCCGCATGGCAACTTCTTTTTGCAAAAAAGCATGATCATCATAATTGCTCGAAGCTTTATTAAACGCTGTTCTTACTTGAGACATTGAGCAGTCTTTTGAGTAACGGTTTGCATCAATTTAAAGTAGTGATCTGCACCTGGATTAATATCAAAGCCAATAATATCAATACTTGCAGTATTAATGTTTAATCCTTCGGTTAGTGTATTGATACGTTTTTTTGGGATTTCATTTGTTGCTAGCAAGCAGTTTATTTGATGCTTGTTGATGAGTTTTTTGGCGTTTAGAATTTTAAAAATACTCAAATTTTCGCCGTGTTGGCGACTAATACTACTGATTTGTTTAAGTGAGTTGTTCTCAATAAAATGTTGAAAAGCATTGTTATAAGTGATTAACGTCTGTTTATTTTGCGCAGATAATTGTTGTTGTGAGTTAAGCTCAAGCGCCGTTAGTCTTTGACTAAACTTATGCAAATTTTTCTGATAAGTTGTTTTGTTTGTTGGATCGATTTGTATAAGTTTATTGCTAAGCAAATGAGCAAATTGTTGCATTTTTTTAGTGCTGAGCCAGCTATGATGATTTTTATCATCATGCTCATCATGCTCATCATGCTCATCATATTTGTTGATGGTGCTATGGTCAACAGTAAATAGTTTTTTATTTGGAATGTTGCGAATAGATTTAGACAAACCCTGTTCAAAATCTGGATGAACAATGATCACTAAGTCGGCCTGCTCAAGGTGAGATAGTTGCGAAGGTTTAAGGTGTGCGTGGTGCGCAGATTCTTGACTACTTAGTAATAATTTTGGCGTGCTAATGTCTTGAGTTAAGGCGCTAACAATAGAGTGAATGGGTTTGATACTAACCACAATATTTGTACTGGCAAGTGCGCTAGAGGTCAATACTATTGTGAAAAAAAACAGATGGAAATTAATGTGTTTCATAGGAATATTTTTTTTCAGTAAAGCCATTAATTATACTATTTTTGGCAAATAAAGATAGCGCGCTTAGGTGCAGGCAGGCCTTCGACGGTTAGATTGTCATTATTTGAATCAAGAAAGTCTTTCAAAGATTGGGTGTTATCTCCAATCCA
>JAHZKM010000034.1 GCA_022600395.1 Pseudomonadota bacterium
CTTGCATGAAAGCCAGGATGTGGTTGAGCAAGAGGGGATTAAGCGAGCGCGTAATGCAATAGCTCAAGCAGATGTAGTATTATTGATGTATGACGCCCAAGATAAAAACCCTGATTTTTCGATAGTGCCTGAAGCTGTCGACCCTAAAAAACTTATCATTATTAAGAATAAGATTGATTTAACAGGTGAACAAGTCACTAAACAGGTTGATGCTGATACAATTCAGTTATCTATTTGTACCAAGGACATACAAGGGATTGATTTATTACGACAAACATTAGCAGATATGGCAGGCCTTGATAGTGGATTAGAAGGTGTAGTATTGGCCCGTAAACGCCACATTATTGCGCTTGAAGAATCGTTAGATGCAATTAATCATGCTCTTATGCAGCTAGATGGAAGTGCTATAGAGTTAATGGCTGAAGATCTTCGCCATGCTGGGCAAGCAATGGCGAGTATTACAGGCGAGTTTTCCTCAGATGATTTGTTAGGTGAAATTTTCTCCTCTTTTTGTATTGGCAAGTAGGCTAGCATGAAAATTCAATATAAATTCTATCTTTATTTTATGGTGACAGCACTACTGTCTCCTATTCTGTTTGCGGAAATCGACCTAGTCTATAAAACTAAAAATATAGTTGATGTGTTTTTGGTGATTTTAATTTTATTGGTGTATTTGGGTTTATATTTTTCAATTCGTAAAGATTTCTTGTTGCCTTTTGCTAACCTGCAGGCTTGGGTATCAGGTTTTAAGGCTAATCAAAATATGCGTTTAGATGAAGCTCGAGATACAACTTTTCACCCTGTGGCAACAGCTATTAATCATTTGATTGATGAAAATCAGCATCTTTATGATGATATGGAAAACATTCTTAAGAAGCAAATCCAGCGTCTTAGTCATAAATCTGCCTCTTTAGAAACACTTTATAGCGTATCGTCAAAACTTAACCAATTGCATTCAACCGATGAGCTATTTGAGTACTTCTTAGGTATGTTTGTGAGCATGACGGGCGCTAGTTCAGGCGCTGCTAGAAGTTTGGCAGAGGATGGAGAGCTGTATTTGGTTGCTCAGCATGGCGTCATCAATCCACAAGGGCAAGAGCCCCAAGTGTTGAGCAGTGATTGTGTTTGTGGTGAAGTGGCTATGGCCAAACAAGCAGGTGTGCAATTTAGTGTACACTCTTGTGCAAAATGCGTAGGTCAAGAATCTAGACAGGTGGCTGATGTGGGTACCATTTTTATCCCCTTACGGCATCATGGAAAAACGCTAGGCATCTTTAATTTATTCTTTGATAGCGAGCCTTCACTATCTTTTGATGAAAGGGCATTGTTAGAATCCATTGCTGAAAATATCGCTATTGCACTAGATAAATCAACTTTAAATGAGCAGACTAAACGCATGGAATTGTCACAAGAGCGACTATTTTTATCGCAAGAAATTCACGATTCTCTGGCGCAAACTATTTATAGTCTTAAATTGCAAGTGAGCGTCTTGGGTAACTCTTTAAAACAAGCCAAACAACTAGATGCACACCATCAGATTGAAGCTTTACAAACTAACATTACCCAAGCAAATCAAGAATTGCGAGAGTTGATGTGTAATTTCCGAGTGCCTTTAGATCCTAAAGGGATCGAAGTGTCATTAGAAAATCTGGTGAATCGCTTTAAATCTGAAGAAGGAATTGCTACCTTTTTGCAGGTTAAAGGCAAAATTAAGGTTGGACCTGAAGTAGAAATGCAAATAATGCGTATTACTCAAGAGGCTTTGTCCAATATTCGTAAGCATGCCGGTGCTCGAAACGTTAGAATTTTACTAACCGCACAACCGAATTGTCAGCTACTCATCGAAGATGATGGTATTGGTTTTGTAAAAGACTCGGGTTCTAGTGAAATAATGGGGAATAATATTGGCATGAATATTATGAAAGAACGCGCGCAGCGAATTGGTGCTAAGATTGAGGTTGAGTCCGAGGTTGATGAAGGAACTCGCATTACTGTTAGTTTTGCCAAGTAAAGGTATATGAACATATATATTATTGACGATCACGCGTTATTTAGAAATGGGCTGATTGCGCTATTAGAGTCAAAAGACATTTTAGCCAGTGCTGCCTCATCACCCAAACAAGGCTTAGAAGAAATTAGCTCACTAGAAGTTGATATTATTTTGTTAGATTTACGCATGCCACAGATGTCCGGTATTGAGGTTTTACAAATTTTAAAAAAACGTCAAATTGCTGCACCAGTTGTCATGCTTACAACTAGTACAGAAGAAACTGATTTGCGTGATTGTTTAAAATACGGCGCTCAAGGTTATTTGCTTAAAGACATGGATCCAGATGAATTGGTTGAGGCATTAAATGAAATTGACAAAGGCTCAATTGTTGTGGCACAAGACATGACGCATATTTTGGCTAAAGTTTTGCGTAATGAACTCACAGAGAGCGAAACTTCGTTTGAAGTGCTCACCAATCGTGAAAAAGAAGTGGCATGTCAAGTCTCAATTGGACATAGTAATAAGGTTATTGCTAGAGAATTAGGTATTTCAGATGGCACGGTCAAATTACATGTTAAATCAATTTTAAAGAAACTTTCTCTATCATCACGTGTTGAAGTGGCAGTCATGGTAACTGAAAAAGGCTATTGTAAATAAGTAGGCAAATAATGGATCAGTATCAACAGCTAGTTAAAACAGCATTAGAAACAGTCGATGAAGTGTTTCCTTGGGAGTTGGAAGAAGAAATCAAAAATACACCTGAGCTTATACTATTAGACATTAGAGAGGCGGACGAGTTCAAAAGAATGCACATTAAGAATTCATTGCATGTACCTCGGGGTTTGCTTGAAGGGGCTTGCGTTTGGAACTATGATGATACTATTCCTAAGTTGGCAGAAGCGCGCGACCAAAGTATTGTCGTTATTTGTCGATCAGGCAATAGAAGTGCATTGGCAGCAAAAACAATGCAGATGATGGGGTTTGAAAAGGTACGATCATTGAAAATGGGCATTAAAGGATGGAATGACAATGATCTTGAAATGCTTGATGAAAAACAGAACATTGTAGATATTGATGATGCTGATGAATGGCTTAATAGAGCAGTTCCAGAAGATAAGCTAGCACCCTAACTAATTAAATTAAAAAATAAACGAAATAACGCTTGACCCACAAAAAATACGCAGTATAATTCTGCGCTTTCACTGCACCAAAACAGTAAAAAGTTTATTGCAAAAGAAAGTTGAAAATAAGTGTTGACAAGTAAATTTAACGCTGTATAATTTCCATCTTTCACTGCAAAACAAATACGTTTTTTTGTAGTAGCTCTTTAAAAATATATCAAACAACTTGTGTGGGCACTCGTACATTAAATTGTGCAAGTGCACA
>JAHZKM010000035.1 GCA_022600395.1 Pseudomonadota bacterium
CCTTTGCCAATAGCAAGAACCTCTCCTTTAGAAGGTTTTTCAGTCGCTGAATCTGGAATGATTAAGCCACTTGCAGTTGTTTTTTCTTCTTCTATTCTACGAATAATCACGCGATCGTGAAGGGGACGAATATTCATGTTTTCTCCTAATTAATAAACGATAAATTTAAGGCTAATGCTTAATTCAAAAAAAACTAAATAGAAGCTTCTTCTAAAGTTAATTTGAGCTTTTGCATAGCTTTATTTTCAAGTTGACGGACTCTTTCAGCAGAAACGCCATACTTGTCTGCTAGAGTATGTAGGGTTGTTTTTTCTTCTTTCAAGTATCTAGATTGTAAAATATCTAAACTTCTTTCATCTAGTGAAGAAAGTGCTTTGTAAAGTTGCTGTTGTTTATTTTTTTGAGAATCGTCAATCAGCAACAATTGCTCTGGCGTTTGGGTGTTTTCGCTAGTAAGGTATTGCTCTGGTGCGTTTGAATCTTCATCATCAGAGTTTTCAAAAGCAACATCGTTAAACTGCAAGCGTGATTCCATCTCTAATACGTCTTTGCGCCTAACGCCCAAATCTTGGGCGATTTGATCAGCTTGATCACTATTAAGAGATTGGTATATCTTGGACTTGGCTTGCTTGAGTTTGAAAAACAGTTTGCGTTGAGCTTTGGTTGTTGCCACTTTAACAATTTTCCAATTTTTAAAGATAAACTCATGAATTTCAGCGCGAATCCAATACACTGCAAATGAAGCCAAGCGTACGTTTTTATGTGGATTGAAGCGCTTGACTGCTTTCATTAAGCCGATTGTGCCTTCTTGTATTAAGTCTGCTTGCTCAAGACCGTAACCTTTGTAGCCATGTGCAATAAAAGCGACAAAACGCATATGCGACAAAACTAATTGTCTTGCAGCGCTCAAATCGTGGTTTTCATATAGTTTAATAGCTAGTTCATGCTCTTGCTCAGGGGTTAATATGGGTGGGTATTTTTGAACGTCTAAAGCACTTGTAGTGCTGGACATTGGCAGGGTAGACTCTGAACTCATTTAAACAATCAATATAATTAAGGATTAATATTATAGGTTAAATCAATGAGTTAAGCAAGGATTGATGTCTTAATACTTGCTCAGAAAGTTTGAGACGTTGAGCGTAAATTATTTGAGATAAATCTGTTAGAGCTACTTCAAAATTATCATTAATAACTAAATAATCAAATTCATTGTAATGTTGCATCTCGCTTACGGCATCTTGCATGCGTCTATCAACGATGGTTTTATCGTCTTGACCTCGATCAGTTAATCGTTCACGAAGTGCAGCTTCAGAGGGTGGTAAGATGAAAATACCAATAGCATCTGTAAAAGTTTGTTTAACTTGTCTAGCGCCTTGCCAGTCAATTTCTAAAATAACATCCACACCTGTGGCTAATAAATCTTTAACCGTTTGTTTAGCACTTCCGTAAAAATTATCAAACACTTGAGCGGATTCAATAAAACCATTGTCTTTATTAATCTGGTCAAATTCTTGTTGAGAGACGAAAAAGTAATTTTTGCCATGCACTTCGCCAGGGCGAGCATTGCGCGTGGTGTGTGAAACTGATACGCATAAATTCTCAGTTTTTTCAATCAACGCCTTGACTAGAGAAGTTTTGCCACAGCCTGAAGGTGCAGCAACAATAAACAAATTAGCCATTATGCTTCAGGTGTGTAACCCTGAACATCATCAGCGCCTTCTTCTGAGAAAAAGAATTTATCCATTTGTTCTTTTAAGTACTTTTGCGCATTTGGATCCATCATGCTGAGATTATTCTCATTAATAACCATAGTTTGGTGATCAAGCCATTGTTGCCAGCCTTGCTTAGATACATTGGCTAAAATTTTTTGTCCTAGTTCACCAGGGTAGGGTGCTCGATCTAGCGCTTCTAATTCTTGGTTAAGTTTGACACATTGTACGGTATTCATAATTCTCGGATCCTAACGCCCAAAACTCTTAGGCTTAAAAAATAAATGAACGCTGACAAACAAATAATACTAATAAGTGCATTAACTCTAGCAAACGCATTAGCGTTAATATAGACTTCTTGTGCTTGATCAAAGTTCAAAATAAAGATTACCATTATAAAGCTTGCCAACAAAACTTTAAAAAACATTTTGATTAAATTTTGAGAAAAAGCAAAAATTGATTGTTTATTTAAATAATAATACAAAATTAAACCGTTAATTAAGGCAGAAACTGAGGTGGCGACTGCTAAGCCAACATGATCATAATAATAGCCGAGAATAATATTTAAAACCACGTTGGAAAGCATAGCGACCACGCCAGCTTTAACAGGTGTTTTGGTGTCGCCTCTAGCAAGAAAAACAGGTGCTAAAATTTTAACCATAATAAAAGCCATTAAGCCTGATCCATAAGCCATCAAGCTAAGAGAAGATTGGTAGGCAGCAAATATAGTGAATTGGTCATATTGAAACAGAGTGATCATTAGCGGTTCGGCCAGCAAAACCAAGCCTGCACAAGCAGGCAAGCCTAAAATTAGTCCTATTTTTAAAGCGTAATCAATAGTTTGGATAAATTTTTTGGTGTCTTTATTAGCATAATGCTTGCTAAGTTTGGCCAGAGCTACTGTCGCCAGAGCAATGCCAATTAGAGCCAAGGGCAGTTCTAGCAAACGATCAGAATAGTACAACCAAGAAACACTACCACTAACCAAAACTGAGGCAATCATAGTATCAATTAGCAAGTTTATTTGGGAAACAGATACGCCAAATAAAGCTGGCAACATGCGTTTTTTTAGTTTTTTAACTGCCTTGTGTTCGCCTTTAGTTAATTTGGGTAATTTATTAATTTTAATCAAAAAAGGGATTTGAAACAGCAGCTGCAATACACCGCCAATTAGTACACCCCAAGCCAATGCCATAATTGGCGTATCTAAGTGTTGTGATAAATAAACACTCGATAAAATCATAGAGATATTAAGCAGTACCGGTGTAAATGCAGGTACTGCAAACCTGTCATAGGTATTTAAAATACTGCCTGAAAAGGCTGTTAATGATATTAATAGCAAATACGGAAAGGTGATACGCAGCATGTCGGATGCTAGGTTAAATTTAGTTAAATCTTGTTCGAAGTAAAAGCCCCAGGCAAACATGAAAATAATAACTGGGGCTGCAATCACCGCAATCAAAGTGATAATGATTAAGGTTTTTAAAAATTTTGTCCCAATATGGTTAATGACATTCTGGACTTCTTCCTGCGTTTCGTTAGCCTTGGCTTCAGATAAAATAGGAATGAACGCTTGTGAAAATGCCCCTTCGCCAAATAGCCTTCTTAAGAAGTTAGGGATGCGAAAGGCAACTAGAAAAGCGTCAGTAAATTCGTTAGCACCAAAAAATTTAGCAATGAAAAAATCCCGTACTAAGCCCAAAATACGAGATAAAAAAGTCATGCCAGTGACAATACTGCTAGACTTTAAAAAAGACTTATTCATTAGAATGGGGTGGTTTTATTCCTCAACAGGACCACGCATAATACCAACTTTGGAGCCACGAATACAGTTAACAAACTGCATAACTTCAGGGCTATCAGACTCTGAAACCTCTAGTTCTTTAAGCATCTGATCGAGTAGACGACCTGTTGATTCTCGATAAACAACTTTAAAGGCCCGCTTGATTGAGGCAATAGAACTAGACGAAAAGCCACGACGACGCATTCCCTCTGCATTAATACTACGAACTCGAGTTTGCGTACCTGAGGCGACCATATAAGCGGGAATGTCTTTATTAATATGGCAACCCATACCGATATAAGTGTGAATACCAATCATGCAAAATTGCTTAACGAGTGTAAAACCACCTAAAATCGCCCACTCATGAACTCTAACATGGCCTGCAAGTGAAGCATTATTAGACATAATGACATGGTCGCCAATTTGACAATCATGTGCAATATGAACATAGGCCATCAGCATATTGTTAGAGCCAACTCGAGTTAGTGATTTTTCTTTTTCGGTGCCACGATTAATTGTGCAAAATTCACGAATTAAATTTTCATCACCAATAACAAGATTAGACTCTTGCCCTTCTTCATAAGTGATGTCTTGAGGATCGCCACCAATTGAAGCAAATGAATAAATATGATTATTTTTGCCAATTTTAGTCGGTCCTTGAATAACAGCATGAGATTCAACAATAGTGCCAGCACCAATTTCCACATTGGCACCAATAACTGCGTAGGCACAAATTTCTGCACTATTATGAATTTTTGCACTCGGATCTATAATTGCACTCGGATCTATAGCCACAGGATTCTCCTCAAGAATTTTTCTTTATTTATTCGGCCGCTTTTTGTGTGCACATAAGCTCAGCCGTTGTTACAACATTGCCATCGACAGTTGCCCTACATTTAAACTTCCACATTCCGCGTTTAACTGTCATAACCTCTACCTCTAGGCGTAGTTGGTCTCCTGGCTCAACCATGCGTTTAAAACGTACTTTATCAACACCAACTAGCATATAAATTTGACCATCAATTGGTTTACCAACTTCTGATTTAAATGCTAAGATTCCCGTTGCCTGAGCTAGTGCCTCAATAATTAAAACCCCCGGCATAATAGGCTGTGCAGGGAAATGACCAGTAAATTGCGGCTCATTAAAAGTGACGTTTTTAAGAGCAACCAATGTCTTTCCAACTTCAAGCTCTAATACTCGATCAATCAGCAAAAACGGATAGCGATGAGGTAGGTAGTTTTTAACATCTTGAATGTTCATTTCCATAATTATTTTCCTTTTAAATGGGTAAGCTTGATATTTAAATATTGGGTGATTTTATCAAGTTTTGTTAACCAGACGCCAACAATCTGCCATTTTTTATGAGGCATCAATGGCATTACACCTGTATACATACCTGGCGTTAGTATATTTTTATTAATAGTACTTTTGGCGTTAACAATTACATCATCACATATATGTAGATGACCAACAATACCTACCATGCCACCAATCATACAGCGTTTTCCAATATGAGTACTACCTGCAACACCTGTGCAGGCTGCAATTGCTGTATCTTTGCCAATAACAACGTTATGGGCAATATGCACTAAATTGTCAAGTCGAACACCTTGATGGATACAGGTATCTTCAAGCGTGCCACGATCAATAGTAGTATTAGCACCAATGCCCACATTATCGCCAATGACCACATTACCAAGGTGTGCGATAGTGTGCCAATGTTTATGCTTGTCTCTGGCATTACCAAAGCCTTCTGAACCAATCACGAC
>JAHZKM010000036.1 GCA_022600395.1 Pseudomonadota bacterium
CAAAGTATGTTGGATGGTATTAAACATGCTGGCGCTATTTTCATGGGCCGTCATACGTGTGAATCTTTGGGTGATTACTGCGCTGGACCAAACCATGTGCTACCCACCTCTGGCACAGCAAGATTTTCATCTCCTCTGGGTGTTTACGATTTCCAAAAGAAATCAAGCTTAATTATGGTGTCTGATGAAGGTGCTAATGTCTTGGGTGAAATTGCTGCTACTTTGGCTGATGGAGAAGGATTGCAAGCGCATGCACAATCAGCACGCTACCGCATAAAATAACGGCGTCTTATTTTTGCTTCCACCCCTCAAGGGGATACTGAACTGAGTGTTTTGTTAGTTTTTTAAAATTTTCAATCGCATAAATTTACTATGCTTAATCAAATTTTATAAAATCTGCCTATCACCAAAAAAAATATTAGTTATTTAAGTATAAAAAATAGTCATTTTGATTATTTCCTAAATTTTTAACATTGAGATGCAAGTCTTGCTTGCACCTTGAAAAATAGATGAATTTTAAGGATTAAAAGGCGGTTTTAAGGGGCTTTTAATCAAAAATTTAGGATTAAATATTAAAACTTATGTATTTTTGGCAGCATTCGTAAAATTTCTAAAATTTTAACAATGGTTTAAAATGGAAACTTATTACCACCACCCATGCCAGGAAGTTTCATTTTCGATAAATCAGGCATACCGGCAGGCATTTCACCACCACCTTGCATGCCGGCCATCTTGGCCATCATTTTCTGCATTTTTCCGCCACCCATTTTTTTCATTTGTTTTTGCATTTTTTCAAATTGCTTGAGCAATTTATTAACGTCTTGTGGCGACGTGCCTGAGCCAAGTGCAATTCGGTTTTTACGAGAACCTTTAATGAGCTTGGTATGTGAGCGCTCTTTTGGTGTCATCGAATTAATAATCGCTACCATGCGTTTAGTGTCAACCCCACCCATCATTTGATTTTTAACATTTTGAGGTATTTGCCCCATACCAGGCATTTTATCCATCAACGCTTCCATACCGCCCATTTGCTCCATTTGTAAGAGTTGCTCGCGCATATCGGCTAAATCAAACTGACCTTTGGCCATTTTTTTAACCGATTTTTCAGCTTTTTTATGATCAACCTTGCGTGATATTTCCTCCACCAAAGATAGTACGTCGCCCATACCAAGCAGACGAGAAACCACACGCTCTGGATGAAATGGTTCAAGTGCGTCAATCTTCTCACCCACACCCAAAAATTTAATAGGCTTGCCAGTAATATGGCGTACAGAAAGCGCTGCACCACCTCGTGCATCACCATCCGTTTTGGTTAAGATAACACCTGTTAAAGGTAAACTATCTGCAAACGCTTTGGCTGTATGTGCTGCATCCTGACCAGTCATTGAATCAACTACAAACAACGTTTCAATTGGATTGACTTGCTTTTGCAGGGCTTGGATTTCACCCATCATCTCATTATCGACATGTAAACGACCCGCAGTATCCACCAACAACACATCAAAGAATTGATTTTGTGCATGTTTTTTAGCATCCGCAACAATTTTTTCTGGTTTTTGCTTAACATCTGATGGGAAGAAATCTACATCAACTTGTTTGGCTAAAACTTCTAGTTGTGCAATAGCTGCTGGGCGATATACATCAGCACTTACAACCAACACTTTTTTACTTTCACGCTCTTTTAAATAGCGTGCTAATTTAGCAATTGAAGTGGTTTTACCTGCACCTTGCAAGCCAGCCACCATGACAACTGCCGGGGGTTGAGTTTTAAGATCCAGACTTTGATTTTCACCACCAATAATTTCGGTTAATTCGGTTTCAACTAGCTTGATAAAAGCTTGAGAAGGATTTAGTCCTTCGCCAACTTTAAGTCCTAACGCTTTTTCTTGCACACGATCTAAAAAAGCCTTAATTACTTCTAATGCAACATCAGCTTCTAATAGTGCACGACGCACTTCACGAATGGCTTCTTTAATATTAGCTTCAGAGAGCTTATTTTTGCCTTGTAAGGCTTTAAAACTATTGGATAGGCGTTCGGTTAAATTATCAAACATTATTACTATTATTGAATCAAATTATCGTATTATAGTAGCTTGTATTAATCCAACACGTTAATTATGTTTTTATCTTATTTTGCAATATCTGCCTATTTAGCTGCAGCCCTATTATTAATGCGTTTTTTTAGCAAAAATGAACTTGCACATCCTCATCAAAAAACTACTTCTTTATTGATTAGTTTTGCCATTATTGCTCAAACACTCACATTTACTAACTTTTGGACAGTTCAAGGAGTTGTATTTGGTTTAGCCAATAGTGCCTCTTTTGTGGCTTGGTTGGTTGCTATTTTGTTATTTTTATCTTCTATTTCAAAACCTGTTCATGCCTTAGGTATTTTGGTCTATCCATTAGTGGCTTTTTCACTTATTCTTGGTATTTTGTTTCCAGACACCAATGACAAAGTAATCCCCCTTAGTATTGCCTCACACGTTTTTTTATCTATCACAGCTTATGCGCTTTTAGCGTTAGCTGTTTGTCAATCTATATTATTGAAAATTCAAGAACGTCATCTGCATGCGCATACGATTAATACATTTATTAACAAACTACCGCCTTTACAAACCATGGAAAGATTACTTTTTCAGAATTTAAGAATTGGTTTTTATATGCTGACTTTATCATTGGCAACTGGCTTTATATTTATCGATGATTTTTTTGCTCAGCAACTTATGCATAAAACCATACTTTCTCTAATTGCCTGGGTAATTTTTGCAACATTAGTTATTGGGCGCCGTGTATTTGGCTGGCGAGGTAAGCAAGCCATTAGCGCTATACAAATTGGATTTGGACTATTAGTTGTTGCTTATTATGGCACTAAGTTTGTTTTAGAACGCCTACTCTCTTAATCAATATGTAAGACCGCCAGGAACGCTTCTTGAGGTATATCGACTCGTCCAACACTGCGCATACGCTTTTTGCCTTTTTTCTGTTTATCAAGCAATTTACGCTTACGTGAAACATCGCCACCATAACACTTGGCAGTCACGTTTTTTCTAAGCGCCTTAACATTAGCACGTGAAATAATCTTCACACCAATACAAGCTTGAATAGCAACATCGAACATTTGGCGCGGAATCAGCTCTTTCATTTTTTCAGCAATTTCCCTACCTTTTCTTACTGAATCATCTCGATGAATGATCAGCGCTAAAGCATCTACAGGTTCTTGATTAATCATAATATCTAGGCGAATTAAGTCAGACTCTTGATAGCGTTCAAACTGATAATCCATAGAAGCAAAACCGCGCGAAACTGATTTAAGTCGATCAAAAAAATCAAGAACCACCTCATTTAATGGCAATTCATAAACTAATTGCACTTGTCTACCCAAATACGTCAGACTCTTTTGTACGCCACGTTTTTCTACGCATAGACTTATCACGGCACCAACAAACTCATCAGTCACTAAGATATTCGCGGTAATAATAGGTTCTCTAAATTCAGCAATTGCTTGATTTTCCGGCATTTTAGAGGGACTATCAACATGATGAATGTTACCCTTGGTATCGAGAATTTCGTAAATAACTGTAGGCGCTGTAGTGATTAAATCAAGATCGTACTCACGCTCTAAACGCTCTTGTACAATCTCCATATGCAGTAAACCTAAAAAACCAATACGAAAACCAAACCCTAATGCATCTGAGCTTTCTGGCTCGTATTGTAGTGCAGCATCGTTCAGACGAAGCTTTGCTAAAGCGTCGCGAAATTTTTCATAATCTTCACCAGAAATTGGAAACAAGCCGGCAAATACGCGTGGTTGTACTGGCTTAAAACCTTCTAACGGCTTAGTAACAGGGTTTTTAGCATCAGTAATCGTGTCACCTACTGGCGCGCCATCGATATTTTTAATACTAGCAAGTAAGTAGCCAACTTCACCCGCTTTAAGGCTCTCTGCTTTTTCACGCTTAGGAGTAAAAATACCCACCTCATCAACCAAGTGGTCTTCACCATTTGAAAATATTTTAATTTTAGTTTTAGCTTTGATTTCACCATCAATTACTCGAACTAAAGAAACAACGCCTAAATAGTTATCAAACCAAGAGTCAATAATTAGCGCTTTAATTGGCGCTTCAACCTCTCCTTTAGGTGCAGGGATTTTCTCTACAATTTGTTCTAAAATATCTTGGATGCCAATGCCAGATTTAGCACTTGCATGAACTGCATCCGTTGCCTCAATACCAATAACATCTTCAATTTCTTCAATTACACGATCCGGATCAGCAGCCGGAAGATCAATTTTATTAAGCACTGATACCACTTCTAAACCCTGATCTAGTGCAGTATAACAATTAGCCACAGTTTGCGCTTCAACTCCTTGGGAGGCGTCTACAATAAGTAGTGCGCCTTCACAAGCTGAAAGTGAGCGGGAAACTTCATAGGAAAAATCAACATGTCCAGGGGTGTCAATAAAATTTAGCTGATAGGTTTCACCATTATTCGCGGTGTAGTCTAGCGTCACACTTTGTGACTTAATAGTAATACCACGCTCTTTTTCGATATCCATTGAATCAAGCACCTGAGCAGACATTTCTCGATCACTTAAACCACCGCAAAATTGTATAAAACGATCAGCAATCGTAGACTTTCCATGATCAATATGAGCAATAATTGAAAAATTACGGATGTTTTTCATAAGGATGATAAAATCAAGGTTTTAAACCCTCCATTATACAAGCAATGAATAAAGTTCAATCGATTACCTGTAGTGCAACTAGCAATTTAGACGTTAGGATTCCCGATCCTCAAGGTCGTCATATCGTTTTGTATTTTTATCCTAAGGATGCAACACCTGGCTGCACCACTGAAGGTCAAAACTTTAGAGATAATCATCCAGCCTTTGTGGATGCAAATGCTGTAATCTATGGCGTATCAAAAGACACACTGGCAAAGCATGAAAAGTTTAAAGCTAAACAAGAATTTCCATTTGAACTCATTTCTGACGAACAAGGTGAATTAT
This sequence comes from Pseudomonadota bacterium, assembly GCA_022600395.1. Classification (GTDB taxonomy): domain Bacteria; phylum Pseudomonadota; class Gammaproteobacteria; order PS1; family Pseudothioglobaceae; genus Thioglobus_A. Next base: position 5,012 of record JAHZKM010000036.1, read on the forward strand.
GTGAGCTATTTGGTGTGTGGCAGTTAAAAAAATTTATGGGCAGAGAATATATGGGCATCGTGCGTTCAACCTTTATCATTGACCCTGAGGGCAAGATTGTTAAATCTTGGGACAAAGTTAAAGTTAAAGGTCATGCGAACGAGGTCTTGGAAGCACTTGTATCTCTGTGATAAAATGAAGCTTTATTAATTAAAGTATTATTTATTATGGACAAAGTTTCAGCCATCAACTGCAAAGCAACCAGCAATTTAGATGTTAGCATTCCTGATACTAAGGGACGAAAAATTGTACTGTATTTCTATCCTAAAGACGCAACTTCAGGTTGCACACTTGAAGGTCAAGACTTTAGAGATAATTATCAAGCCTTTGTGGATGCAAATACTGTTATCTATGGGGTATCAAAAGACAATATGGCCAGCCATGAAAAATTCAAAAAGAATCAATCATTTCCGTTTGAACTGATTGCTGATGAAGATGGAACATTATGCGAAGCGTTTGGAGTTTGGCAATCAAAATTTAACAATGGTGAGGAAAAAATGGGCATTGTGCGTTCAACCTTTATTATTAATTCCGATGGTGAAATTTTACAATCTTGGGATAAAGTTGCAGTTGGCGGCCACGTTGATGAAGTGTTAGCGGCGGTCCAATCATTATGAGTAATGTAGATTTTGAAGAAATTAATAAGTTTGCGGCTCTTGCTTCTCGCTGGTGGGACAAAAACTCAGAATTTAAGCCTTTACATGATATTAACCCACTTCGTCTTAACTATATAAAAGAGCGTTGTGATAATACCTTGGCTGGGAAGAAGATTCTAGATGTAGGATGTGGTGGTGGCATTTTAAGCGAGGCTATGGCCATTGAAGGCGCTATTGTTAGTGGTATTGATATGGCAGAAGCCGGTCTTGAAGTAGCCAAACTACACTTATTAGAGTCTGGATTAGAAGTTGATTATCAAAAAATTTCTGTTGAGGAGTTAGCTAAAACTCATGCGGGACAATTTGATGTTGTTACCTGTCTAGAAATGTTAGAGCATGTACCGGATCCTAGTTCTATTATTAAAGCCTGTGAAACACTTGTTAAACCTGGTGGACAGGTATTTTTATCTACTATTAATCGCAATACTAAATCTTATTTGTTTGCCATTATTGGCGCTGAATATGTCCTAAAGCTTCTACCTAAAGGTACGCATGATTGGGATAAGTTTATCCAGCCAAGTGAAATGGATGAGGATGCAAGAAAAGCTGGACTAACGCTAAAAAACATGATTGGCATGACTTACAACCCCTTTACCAAAATCTATAAACTTGAAGATGATGTAAGTGTTAATTATCTATGTCATTATTCAAAATAACTTAATAAATTTTTAATTTTCTTAGCGAAAAGTAGTAAACTTTAGATAGTTATTCTCTAAAGTTTGTTGAAATTTATGAAAAAAATAGTTGCCTTAATTTTTGTAACTTTAAACTTTAACGCCCATGCTCTTTCGCCTAACGAAATGCTTGTTGTGATTGGTGCGGTTAAATATTACAATGAAAACTGTGGCGGACTTACTTATCAAGGTATAAAAAAAATGAATAGATCGCTCAAGCACTTTGACATGGATAAAACACCAGTTAATATTTTAGAGCAAAATTCAATGGCTATTTCTGGCTATCAAACAGCACAAAAGTTTGGCTGTCATGGCACTAAAAGAGAGGCGCAAAAAGCCGGATACGGTCAATATATTAATTAAAAAGTTGTGCCGTAATCCTTTGACTGCTCTTCATTTTCCTCACCCAATTCCAATACCACAAATGCGACTGCGTTGAGTTTTTCATCAGACAGACTTAAATGCGCTTGCTTGATATTTTGGCTTACCAAATAAAGACGTAACTTTTCACTTGGAATGAAATACGGCTTACCATTGTCGTTGTTACGAATAGTCAAATCCTGAAAACTAACAATCTTACCAATGCCAGTTCCTAAGGCTTTTGCAAATGCTTCTTTTGCTGCAAAACGTTTAGCGCAATAAGCCGCACTATTGCCTTTGTTAGCAAACAATAATTGTTCATGATCTGACAAAACTCGTCTAACGAAACCATCTTTGTTTTTGCTTAAAATATGCTCTACACGCTCGATATTGATAATATCGGTGCCAACACCGTAAATCATAGCCTTGCCTTAAGCATTAGTTCTTTCATTTCACGCGTTGCCTGCTCAAGACCGACAAAAACAGCTCTAGCAATAATGGAATGACCAATATTAAGCTCGACAATTTCAGGCAACTCTGCAATTGCTATAGTGTTTTCTAGGGTAAGTCCATGTCCAGCATTAACTTGCAGCCCAATAGAATGTGCATAAGTTGCCATAGATTTAATGCGTTCAAACTCTTGTTGTTGCTCCACGCCATGAGCATCAGCATAGTGTCCAGTATGCAGCTCAATGACTGGC
>JAHZKM010000037.1 GCA_022600395.1 Pseudomonadota bacterium
ACGAATTAGATCGACTAATACGAGGTATTTATGGCTTATTCATTTACGGAAAAAAAGCGCATTAGAAATAATTTTGGCTCAAGAGCATCAATCTTGCAAGAGCCAGACTTGCTAGCTATTCAAATTGATTCTTTTAACAGCTTTATTCAAGCTGGCAATGACAGCAAAGAAGATGTTGGTTTGCATTCAGTGTTTCAATCTGTTTTTCCAATTACTGCAGTTAACGGCTATGCCGAAATTGAGTACGTAGATTATGAATTACAAGAGCCTAAGTTTAACGTAGAAGAGTGTAAGTTACGTGGCGTGACTTTTGCTTCTACATTACGCGTTAAGCTTAACCTAGTATTGTTTGATAAAAATGGCTCGACGTTAAAGAAAAAACGTAAAGTTAAACAAATCATCGAAGAAGATGTTTATTTAGGTCAATTACCATTAATGACTGACACAGGTACGTTTGTTATTAACGGTACTGAGCGTGTTGTCGTTTCTCAATTACATAGATCTCCAGGTGTTATTTTTGAGCATGACAAGGGTAAAACTCACTCATCAGGCAAGATTTTATTCTCTTCTCGCGTGATTCCTTACCGTGGCTCATGGTTGGATTTTGAATTTGATCATCACGAGCATTTGTATGTTCGAATTGATCGTCGTCGCAAGCTTCCGGTAACTACATTGTTGCGAGCGATGGGTCTATCTAGCAGCGATATTCTAGATACTTTCTTTGAAAGCTCAACAATTAAAATGAAGGCAAAATCTTGTGACTTGGGTGTTAAACCATCACGTCTTCGAGGCACAATTGCTGAATTTGATATTATGTCTGGTAAAGATATTGTTGTTGAGAAAGGACGTCGTATCACCGCTAAGCATGTAAAAATTTTAGATACTGCTGGCGTTAAGACAATTACTGCGCCATTAGAATCATTGATTGACAAAGTTATTTCTAATGATATTGTTGATACGGAAACCGGTGAAATTTTAATTGCAACCAATACAGTTATTTCTGAGGATGTATTAGAAGTTTTAGTTTCAAATAAGGTTAAGAAGTTTGATGTCTTGTACATTAACGAATCTGAAACAGGTGCTTATATTTCTGACACGTTGCGTCTAGATGATACACAAACTGAAATTGAAGCGCGCATGAGCATCTATCATGTTATGCGTCCTGGCGAGCCTGCTACTGAAGATGCAGTAAACTTGTTGTTTAACAACTTGTTCTTTAAAAATGATCGTTACGACCTTTCAAAAGTTGGTCGTATGAAGCTTAATCGTCGTTTGGGCATTGAGTCTGAAACCGGCGAACATGTATTGACAAATGACGACATCTTAAATGTAATTAAATTGCTAATCAACATTAAAGATGGTAATGACTCTGTTGATGATGTTGATACACTAGCAAACCGACGTGTTAGGGCGATCGGTGAAATGATTGAAAACCAGTTTAGAATTGGCTTGGTTCGTGTTGAAAAAGCAGTAAGAGAGGGTTTAAATTTAGCGGAAACCGATGAGTTGACACCACAAGATTTGATTAACTCGAAGCCAGTTTCTGCTTCAGTTAGGGAATTTTTCGGTTCATCGCAATTGTCGCAGTTTATGGATCAGGTAAATCCATTATCAGGTGTAACTCATAAGCGTCGTATTTCAGCTTTAGGTCCTGGCGGATTAACGCGTGAGCGTGCAGGCTTTGAAGTGCGCGATGTACATCCATCACATTATGGCCGTTTATGTCCAATTGAAACGCCTGAAGGCCCAAACATTGGTCTTATTAACACGTTAGCTGTTTATGCTAAAACCAATGATTATGGTTTTTTAGAAACACCATATCAAGTTGTTAAAAATGGCAAGGTTACCGATGAGATTGTTTATGTATCTGCTATTGATGAAATAGCGCATACCATTGCACAGGCGAATGCATCAGTTGATAGCAAAGGTCAATTGGCAGATGAGCTTATTTCATGTCGTCATAAAAATGAGTTTGTCTTGGTTGACTCTAGTGAAGTAACGTTGATCGATATTGACTCCAAGCAGATTTCATCTGTAGCGGCTTCACTTATTCCATTTCTTGAGCACGATGATGCGAACCGTGCACTTATGGGTTCAAACATGCAGCGTCAAGCGGTACCAACACTACGTGCTGAAAAGCCGTTAGTAGGTACGGGTATTGAGCGTGTTGTGGCAACAGATTCCCGTGTTTGTGTAACTGCAAAACATGGAGGCGTGGTTGAGGCTGTGGATGCATCACGCATTGTTATTCGTGTTGATTCCAAGCAAGCTAAAGCGGGCGAATTGGGTGTTGATATTTACAATTTAACCAAGTACTCGCGTTCAAATCAAAATACTTGTATTAATCAAAAGCCATTGGTTAATGTTGGTGATAAGATTACCGTAGGTGATGTATTAGCAGACGGCCCTTCTACTGATTTAGGTGAGTTGGCATTGGGTCAAAATATGAAGATTGCCTTTATGCCATGGAATGGTTATAACTTTGAGGATTCAATTTTGATTTCTGAAAAAGTTGTTCAAGATGATCGTTATACAACTATTCACATTGAAGAATTAACCGCTTATTCTCGTGATACTAAATTAGGTCCTGAAGAAATTACAGCTGATATTCCAAATGTTAGTGAATCAGCTTTAGCTAAACTTGATGAAGTCGGTGTGGTTTATGTTGGTGCTCGTGTTAAGGGTGGCGATATTCTAGTGGGTAAAGTGACACCTAAGAGCGAAACTGTACTTTCTCCAGAAGAAAAATTATTACGAGCCATCTTTGGTGAAAAGGCAAATAACGTTAAAGATTCATCATTACGTATTGGCGCTTCTAAATCAGGTGTTGTTATTGACGTTCAAGTCTTTACGCGTGATCGTGTAGAGAAAGATTCTAGAGCATTAAGTATTGACGCTGAGCGTTTAGAAAAGATCAAAAAAGATATTGACGATGAATTTGGTATTATTGATGGTGATATTTTCCGTCGTGTGCGTTTGAAGTTATCAGGCAATGTAATTACAAAGGCAGTTGGAGATATTAAAGCTGGTGAAAAGCTAAGTTCAAAATTAATGAAAAAACTTGACAATCAAGAGATTGCCAAGATTAAAGTTGAGGACGCAGCAATTAATAAAGAAGTGGCAGCGTTGGTAAAACAAGCTAAAGCTAAGCAAGTTGAATTTGATAAATTCTTTGAAGAAGAAAAAGCCAAGATTAACGAAGGTGCAGAATTGCCACCGGGTGTTATGAAAATGGTGAAAGTTTATGTGGCAACTCGTAAAACACTTCAAGTTGGCGACAAGATGGCGGGACGCCATGGTAACAAGGGTGTGATTTCACGCGTATCTCCTGTAGAAGATATGCCTTATTTGGCAGATGGTTCAACAGTTGATGTGGTGCTTAATCCTTTAGGAGTTCCATCACGTATGAATGTTGGTCAGGTTCTAGAGGTTCATTTAGGCTATGCAGCTAAAGGTTTAGGCTATAAGATTGGCGCAATGTTAGATGAGAAGCGCGGCGAAATGGTTGCTGAAATTAGAGTGTTCTTAGATGAGATTTATAACTCTCATGGTAAGCAAGAAGATTTAGATGCATTTAGCGATGAAGAAATCATTGAGCTGGCGAAAAACCTAAGAGAAGGTGTGCCAATGGCAACACCAGTATTTGATGGCATTAAAGAAAAAGATATTAAATCTTTACTTAAGTTAGCTGATTTACCAGAGTCTGGTCAAGAGCAATTATATGATGGCCGAACTGGTGAAGCATTTGACCGTCCAGTAACGGTTGGCTATATGCATATGCTAAAACTAAATCACTTGGTAGACGACAAAATGCATGCCCGTTCTACAGGTCCATACTCGTTGGTTACACAGCAACCACTTAGCGGTAAAGCTCAATTTGGTGGTCAGCGCTTTGGTGAGATGGAAGTGTGGGCACTGGAAGCTTATGGTGCGGCACATACATTGCGTGAAATGCTAACGGTTAAGTCTGATGATGTTGCTGGTCGTGCGAAGGCGGTGCCGCAGGAGGCGACCGCGGTGGTGACCCCGGCCAGGTGCATCGCCATCACGTCGGTATACCCCTCGACGACCACGGCCTGGTGCCCTTTGGCGATATTCCGCTTGGCCAGGTCGATACCGAACAGCACCGCCGACTTCCGGTAAAGCACGGTCTCGGGGGTGTTGACGTATTTGGCC
>JAHZKM010000038.1 GCA_022600395.1 Pseudomonadota bacterium
AGAACGTGGTGAAACTGGTGCAGTAAACGCAGCAGTACGTGCTGGTGCTGACGATTGTGAGCGTGTAGGTGATGGACTGGTTGCAGCCCACATCATTGCACGTGTTCATGGTGAAGTAGAAAACATTCTACCTTCAACTACTGAAGCGTAATTCAGTTATTAAAATGGATGTCATTTATGGTCATTCATTTTAAATATAACAAAAAACATAGATTTCGATTTTTTTAATATTAAATATTAAAAAAATTATTAGATTGATTATTAAAGGTATTTAATATGATAAATTCAACAGAGAAACTTACTGGACGTGAGCGCTCTAAGCTTAGACGACAGCAGATGTCTAAAACTGGCTCTGCTGGCATGAAACAGTCTGGTGGCCGTGTTCGTCCAGGACGAAAAACAGCTGCCACGGAAAATATCCAGCCAGTTCAATCGAATTCAACTTTGAATTCTAACTCGACTGATCAAGAGCTAGCTAACTCCACGATCCACGATACTAGTCATGATAACCATGAGTATTGTTGTGACGATTGTAAAGAAAAGGGTTTGAAAGAAACGTGTAGCACATGTGATACTGCTAATGTAGCATCTGATAGCAATGAGGCAGTTGATGCATTGTGTGAGCTAGTTAATTCTGCACAGTCTGATGCTCCGAGTACTGTACGAGCATTTTGTAGAGATAGACGCAAGCAACTCTCAAAAACTGGAAAGCAAGCTTTACCAGGAAACATTGGTAGAGAAGCACGTAGAGCTCGAGTTAATAATAATAAAAACTCTTTGTCGGGTAGAGATCTTGCTAAATTAAAGCGTGAAGAGAGATGCTCTGTTGGTAGAGGTTCTAGTGAGTCTTGCAGGCCAAGTGGTCGAATTAGACCTGGAAAGGCTCCTTCAAAAGTTGAAATTGGAACTACTCTTTCTGGGCAATCAGTAAGTGGTACTTTGGTTGAGCAAACTTCGAAGACTACAGGTAGTGAATCTGGTACATGCAAAACAGTAACAGGTACAGAGTATCTAGGAACAGAACAATATCAAGAGTTATGTTCAACTGCTCCCGCCCCAAAACAGCCTAAAGTCAACGAATCTACGACTTCTAATGGTCAGACAATGACTGGATCTTTAGTAGAGTCAACTTCAAAGGTTACAGGTACAGAGTCGGGCTCTTGTAGTGCTATTACTGGAAGTGAATATTTGAGTTATGATCATTTTTCGAATAGTTGTTCGAATCAAGGTAGTGTAAATTCTCCTGCTAAAGTGGTTGAATCTTCTTCAAAAAAAAACTTAGTAATAACTGGAGCAGACGAAACTAGGGCCAATGCAACAACTGGTTCTGAGTCTAAATCCAATGGCATTGTAACCGGATCAGACTATTCGGTTGCTCCTTATAGCAAGTCTAATGGACCAACTAAAGTAGATGTTAATCATACAAATCGTGGCTCTGTAATTTCTGGTGGTGAGCACTCATCGTTACTTAGCGTTACAGGAGATCCACAAGACTCCTGTAAGCATGTTACCGGCACTGAGTATGTTTCAAATGAGCGTTTCGTGGCAAATTGTGGCGATAGAGCTCCATTGACACCTAGCAAGGTTTCTGTTGACTCAACTCGAAAGGGTATGGCCATCACTGGAAACATGATGGACAGAGATGAAAAAGTATCAGGTAATGAGCCTGGAACATGTCAAAAATTAACAGGAAGTCAGTACGATAGCTCTGCTAATAGAGCTATGTGTGATCAACGTTCTAACAAGGTTAATCATACACATACGATTACCGGTAATCATGTTTCTGGAAGTGAGGTAAGTGGCTCCCCAAAGCTAACAGGTGACGACTATGGCATGTGCCTGGGCGTCACCGGTAATGAGTATGTAAGCAAAGAAAGCTTTGAACAGAGATGTAGTTCTGTCCCTATGGCTGCTGCATATAAGAATAGAGTTAGTGATACGTGGAATAATCAACAATTATCAGGCAACCAACTCGGACAATCCGAATTAGTTAGTGGCGATGAAGTTGGTACTTGTAATACAATTTCAGGTAGTAGCTATCGCTCAAGAGAAGAAATGAGTCAATATTGTGATAGAGCTTCTATTGAAGCTAGTGAGAGAGTTATGAGAACATCCCATACAGCGCAACAAGTGAGTGGCAATGTGCCTTCTTCTGATCCTAGATTTTCAGGTAACTTTAATAAAGGATTTGATCAAAATTTGAGTGGCTCAGCCTATACTAATAACCAGTTTGAAACTGAGAAGTATGATTCTGATTTTACTGTCCAGACTCCAGCTCGATCAGCTTATCAAAATAGGTCTGAAAGAGTCCATAGTAGTGTTTTTGGAACTAATTCACGTATTACTGGACCAATCTCCAAAGCTCAAGGTGTAATGACTGGCACCCCAGAATTTAGACATTCTTTTGAAGAACAACCAGTAGAGCCTGTAGAGGTACCGACTAAAGTTATTACCGGTGAAGGTAATGAATTTGGGCGAGGAATCACAGGTGATGATTGGTCTAGAAGTGGCCATATAACTGGTACTGAGGGTATGTTTGCTGCGAATAGAAATGAAACCCAAAGAGGTGGTTTGGCTAATGAACGACTAATTGGGGCACATGCTCTAAAAGATCGTGAAGTTGTAATTGTCGAAGGTCCTGAAATCACCAATGGTAATGGTGGCGGAAGTGGCACAGATGGTGGTTCGTCTAGGATTACATTATCCGGTGGCGCAAGAGGGTAATTCAATACCATGAATACTAGAAATGCATATAAGATCAGAGCCTTTAGAAGTTCTGGTCTTAATAGAGCTGCGCCGGTAGGTATGGCTCAAGCTAACAAGACTCAAAGTGTCTCTGCTCAAAATAGCGATGACTTGTCTACCGCTTATACCTCTCCAGTGTGCAATTCAATGCCTGAACGAATTTGTAGGCACCCTCTTACAAATATGAAGCAAAATGCGCATTTGGCTAGATGTGAAGAATCTATAACCAATCGCTTTGACTTTATTACGCCTGTTTTAAAACGACTTGGAAATATACAGCATGATGAAAACTTTGTTGCACTTGCGAATTCTATTACAACTAAAGAGTTAGACTTTGTTTTTCCTCTAAAGTTTTTAGAGTCTGCATGGATTAGCGGTTTAGATATGAAACTGTTATATGCAAAATCAATTTTTAATGCGATTAATAGCTCTGTAACTCAATTTTCCGAAGACTTAGGTAGAAATGAAGACTCCAGAGTCGATACTAGTAGTTTCTTTCTTGATTGTGGCTACCATAGCGTTGATATTACACCTTGCTCTGATGGCAGGTTAAAAGGATTGTCTAAATACATACTGAGACTGCCTTTATCTGCAATTACAGTTCGTAGCTCCTACGCTGGCGCATTATTAAATGTTGAATCTAATGTCCATGATTGGGAAAAAATTGAATTATCCAGAGTGCGTAATTTAAACGCCCTAGATAATAATTCGCGTTATTTAAAAATTGTTGTTTACCATCGCAGTAGCTCAGACCCTCTGCACCAAGGTTGTGCTGCTCATGGCAGTAACGATAAGTTAGCTGCTGAAGCTGGATTAGAAAAACTAAAAGAATTTCATAGTGCGGTTGAAAACACTTACAGCTGTGGATCTCAAGTTGACATATTGTTATTAGGTGTTGATACTGACAATGACTCTATAAGAGTCCATGTTCCTGATTCTACTGGTGAGTTGAGTATTCATAGATATGTTGATAGTGCAGAATTATACAATCAGTCATTAAATTTAAGTGCTGATCAAGCGCGTGTAGCATTGTTTAATTCCATTGACAAGTGTAGCGATATGTCTGGTTGGGGAAAGGGTGAAGGCAAGCCTTCTGAAGGTATGAGAAAAGTCATTTCAAATTTACTTGAATATAATCTTTCTCAAATAGAGTATGTGGCTGATTTGTATGGTGGCGCATATCCAGATCTTGGTCATGCAGAACGTTATATTAGTGTTGGAGATGGTTTTCAAGAGATTCAATTAAGAAATATCGCATACTATGCACATCTGGATACTGTTGAAGAGGGTTCTGATGATTTAGATATTGGTGTTAAAATATTTTCAGGGCTTAATATAAAAAAAGGCCTCCCTATACCCATTGCAATTCATTATCGTTATGACTCAAAAGTACCAGGATCTAGAGACAGAGCTGTTCAGAAGTCACATCGTGTTAAGAGTGCAATATTGAATAGGTATAAAGAATTAGCCGCTGGAAATAATTTATTTTTTCAGCTTAGTGTTCAAGATTTGCCTTTAGGCAGCGATCTTGAGGTTATAGATAAGGAAGAATTATGAGAATAATGCAAGTTGACAAGACTTTGGTTTCTACAAATCGAATTAAAACGCTTGGCATGAGGCCTTTGCTAGTTGTGAGAGATAAGCCGAATGGCACACCTCTTGTGGCAGTTGATGCGGTTGGCTGTATTCCAGGAGACTGGGTTATATGTGTTGGTAGTTCAGCAGCAAGAGAATCAGCAGGTAGTAAAGAGTACCCAAGCGATTTGACAATTGTTGGCATTATTGATTACTGGGACAAAGGCCAAGAAGGCTAGCTAGAGCTATGGAGATTATGCAGGTTCAAGAAGATCTTGTTTGTACTCGATCTGTCAAAAATCTTGAAGGTATTTCATTAAGAGTAATGAAAGATCTTAAAGGTAATGTATTGTGCGCATCTGATCCTGTTGGAGTAGGAATTGGGAAATGGGTTGTAACTACAAGCGGTTCTGCCGCTAGATGGGCGATGCCAAATTATGCCTCCATCACCGATCTTACTATTATTGGTATTATTGATAATTGGGAGTAATTTCTTTTAATCAAGGGCTGATTTGAAACGCCAAATATATTTTAAGATGGTGCAAATAAAATGAATCAATTATTATATCATTTTGTATATTTGAAATTGCAGTTGCAATGCAGGGATTGGTAAAGAATGCTCGCCAACTCTAAACTTAGCTGGTATTTGCGAAGAGCGCTAGACCATGAAATGTCAGCGATTCAATATTACCTAACTCAATCTAATCTTTGCACACTTTGGGGGTTAGAGAAAGAAGCCTTAAAATTCTCAGAAGAGGCTAATGAAGAGTTTGAACACGCGTCAAGAATTATCAGTTTTATGTTAAAACTAGGGTTGAATGCGACATCAACCCAACTTAAAGCAATACCTAAAACTAGAACACTAAAGGATATTTTAATAGTTGATTGGCAGCTTGAAAAAGATGTTGTAGAGCTGTATAAAGATGCTAGTTTTTTTTGTCAAAAACAAGGCTTATTAGAAGCTTACGAATTATTTCATACGCTCCTTCAAGATGAAATAAGCCATTTAAGCTCTATTGAAAAATGGATCTCTGAATTAAATAAATAATAGTTATGGAAAACCCAATTGAACAGCTAATAAGTCAAACTTCTGAATCAGGCTGGAAAGTGCAAAAGCGAGCTTTGCTTATGACTAAACGTTTTGATTATGCTAGCTATGATGACATGCGTGATTTTTTAGATGATTTGCAGAAGCTATCGGAAGAGGATGATTTTTACCCAGATTTGACTTTTAGTCGTGTTCACGTTAATGTCTCGATTAAATCAAGAGAAGATGATAAATTTACTGAGGTTGATTTTGACTTTGCTAAAAAAGTAGATTTATTAGCAAAAAGCGCTATAACAGTTATCGAAGGGGGATGAAGTGGCAAAATTAAAAATTGCAATAGCAAATCTTAAGGGCGGATGTGGAAAGTCAACCTTATCTTTAAATCTAGCTTCTGGTTTAATGTCTAGGGGTAGTACAGCTTTGCTAGATGCTGATCCGCAAGGCACATTAGAACACTGGCTAAAAGCCTCAGTTGAAGGTATGCCTAGCGTTGTTAACGCTTCTAAGGATGTCAAGCAAGCAATAAATACTGCTGAGAATGATTTTGAATTTATTGTTGTAGATTGTCCGCCAAGTTTAGAAAGTGGACACACAAAACAAGTGTTGCAAATGGTTGATATTTTATTAATTCCAGTTTTGCCGTCTCCTCCTGATCTGTGGAGCAGTGTGCATATGGTTGATGCCGTTAAAGAAGCGCAGCAAACTAACAGTCAGCTACAATCTTATCTTGTTCGTAATCAAGTTGAGAGTAGAAGTGCACTTTCAAAAGCTATGAAGCAAGCGATAGAGTTTTGTGGCTTGCCCGCACTTAAAAGTTCATTGAGTAGGCGAGCTTCGTATCGATGGGCTGCTCTAGAAGGTATTAGTGTTTATCAATTTGGTGCTCGCGGTGCGACAGCTGTTGACGATATAGAAGCGGTGATAAAAGAAGTGGTAAAAGTAAAGTGATAGCTAAATTAGCTATTGTTATTGAATAAATTTAAACTATAAATAAAAGGGGTGCTTGATGAGTTCATTAGAAGATAAATTACTAGGTAGTATTAACAAGCCTGAAAAGGATGCTACTGACACAGCAGCAAAACCTGCAGCAAAACCTGCAGCAAAAAAACCAGCAGCTAAGAAACCAGCAGCTAAGAAACCAGCAGCTAAGAAACCAGCAGCAAAAAAACCAGCAGCTAAGAAACCTGCAGCAAAAAAACCAGCAGCTAAAAACATTACTCAGCCTCAGCGCGTTTGGCCAGATTAATATAATCCTAATCAAGTCAATTATTTATGTCAGTTCAGTTATCAGATTTTGAAGGTCTTCTAGAGGAGTTAGGAGAGCAATCCGGTGAAGTGTTGGAAGCAAACTGGCATGAGGCAACGCGTGTTTTTAGCCCGCGAGGGTTGCAGTCTTATCTAGAGGCCGCACTTGGATTAAAATCTTTAGGCCGTGGCGTTGATTTGGTAATTTCATTTATTGAAAGCGCTCCAATTGTTGCTAAAGAAATTGGAGAGCAAGCAGTTCCAGATTTGCATTCTATTGCTATCAAAATGTATTCTAGAACTAGCTCAGAGGTTATTGCATTGGTTTTTTCTACGGCACCAACTGCTGCTAATCGACTTGGTGAAATCGATTTGTTTAAGGCTTATCTTGGCTTGTTAAATAATTTGGTTGCAAAAGCGCCAAGAGCTATCAGACCTTTTTTAGAAAGCCTTGATGTTTTGCTTGGGCAGCTAACTCTTGGAGGTCTGAGACGTTGGACAACTTGGGGTGTATCAGCCTATCGCGATGATTTTGAGGCCCAAACTGAATATTTCAGTTTACAAAGTGAGCAAGCCAAGGCGATCTTAAAACAAGAGCAAAGAGGCGTTCTCTTTGTCAATGTTCAGCGTAGATTGAACATGTATCTTAGGTCGTTATGGGGTCGCGATTTTTTTATCCGACCAACCTCAGGTGATTATGAAACTCGCGAAGGTTATCGCCCATATATCGAGCATTACTTTATTCATCTACCAGATGCGTTTGATGACTATAAGCCAACAGAAGATGCGGATGAAGATTCAATCGTTCCTGGTATGGATGTTTATAGGGCAAGCTCCGCTCATGCAGCGGCACATATTGTTTTTTCATCTTATGATGAAAATGGCAACGAAGAGTTGAGCAACCTCCAAAGACTTATAATTGGCGTTATTGAAGATGCGCGCGTGGAACAATTGGCCATTGAAAAGTTTCCAGGAATGAAGTCGTTGTGGATTAAATTGTTGCCAGCAGATGTGAGTTTGAATGATGGACTTCAGCCTATCCTAGATCGTATGGCTAGGGCTCTGTTGGACGATTCATATATAGATGATCATTTCTTAGTAGTTGAAGCTAAAAAACAATTCTTTGCAGTCAAAGACCGAATGCTAGATTCAGATATGTCTAGAGAAATAGGGCTTAATTTATCTCAGAAAATTCTCGATTCGGATATTGTTCTTAATTCTAGTAATGATAAGTACAGCAATGTTTATCGGGATGACAATCGTTGTTTATGGCAATCACCTGACTATATTGAAGAGGGACATGAACTTCTTCCTGGCGAAGTCCAACAAGTTCGTAAATATGTGAGCCTAATGGAAATGGTTAATGAAGTTGAAGTTCCAAATGCGGGTGATGATGCTCAGGAGATATGGGTGTTAAATACAGAATTTTTTCCTTATGAGGATGAAGGTATTTCCTGGAATGAAATGGAGGGTAAGGAGCCTATTTCCTCTCCTGTTCATTATCATGAATGGGATTACCAAACCCAATTAGAAAGGCCCGGCTGGGTAACGCTATTAGAGAAGCGACCGAAATCGGGCAATACTGAAGTTATTGATGAAATTTTAGAGCGCCATAAGCCACTTGTTAGACGTCTAAAAACTCTTATTGAGGCGGTTCAACCTCAAGGTCTAGTCAGGCAAAGAAAGGTTGAAGATGGAGATGAGATCGATCTTAACGAAGCTATTAATGCTATGATTGATATTCGTCGTGGAATCCAGCCAGATACTCGTATTGGAATTCGCACCACGCTACAAATTAGAGATCTTTCAGTGATACTTTTAATTGACCTTTCTGAGTCAACTAATGACCCGCTTCCAGCAGCCAAATCAGATTTTTCTGCAAATTTTGATAAAAAAATAAAGTCAGAGTCGGACTTGGAAGAAGATAATCAGCCAACAATATTAGACTTATCTAGAGAGGCAGCAGCTTTAATGGCAGATGCTATGGATAAAATTGGAGATCCGTTTGCAATTCATGGCTTTGATTCAAATGGACGACATGATGTTGAATATTATCGTTTTAAGGATTTTGACGAAGATTATGACGATAATGCTAAAGCGCATCTGGCCGGAATGACCGGTCAGCTATCGACCAGAATGGGTGCGGCAATTCGTCATGCAGGATCTTTACTTAATGAGCGCGGAACTAGTAAGAAAATATTGTTTTTATTGACTGATGGTGAACCGGCAGATAATGATGAAAATGATCCTCAGTATTTACGTTTTGATACTAAGCGCGCTGTTGAAGAATTAGCAAGAGAAGGGGTTAATACTTTTTGTTTAACTCTTGATCCGCATGCTGATGAGTATGTTTCAAGAATATTTGGTGCACAGAATTTTTTAGTGCTAGACCATGTTGCTCGGTTGCCGGAAAAGCTGCCAGAGCTATATTTATCGTTAACAAAATAAATAGTTAGGTAAAATACATTCTAACATTTGATATAAATTAATTTAAGGGAAGTAAGATGATAGACACGAGTCAATATATGATAACAAAAGAACCATACTATCATAAAGTTGGGCAAGAGGTTGAGCGTTATGAAGCAGCATATTCTGCCAGAATGCCTGTTTTGATTAAAGGCCCAACAGGCTGTGGAAAATCAAGATTTGTTGAGTATATGGCTTGGAAATTACAAAAGCCTTTGATTAGTGTTGCTTGTAATGAAGATATGACCGCATCAGATTTGGTCGGACGATTTTTGCTTGATGCTAATGGTACTCAGTGGCAGGACGGCCCATTAACTACTGCAGCACGTATTGGCGCTATTTGTTATCTTGATGAAGTTGTTGAAGCCCGTCAAGATACTACGGTTGTTATTCATCCTTTGACTGATCATCGTCGTCAATTACCGCTTGAGAAAAAAGGCGAGCAAGTTGATGCGCATCCAGATTTTCAAATTGTTATTTCATATAACCCAGGCTACCAGTCAATGATGAAGGATTTAAAACAATCCACTAAACAACGTTTTGGTGGCATGTCTTTTGATTATCCGCCTAGTGAAACAGAGGTTTCTATTGTTGCTCATGAAACTGGAATTGACAGAGAGACGGCTGAAAAGCTAGTGCAAATAGCGCAGCGTTCTCGTAACTTAAAGGGACATGGGCTTGATGAAGGTATGTCTACTCGCTTGTTGATTTATGCAGGTCAGCTTATTTCAAAAGGTATTAGCCCTGAGGATGCTTGTCATATGGCATTAGTGGAACCACTAACAGATGATATCGATATGAGAGATACATTGGGCGCCGCTGTTGGTACTTTTTTTGCATAACATTATTTTTATAAGCATACTTAAGGCGACTAACTGATGGCGATAGACCCAGTTGTATTATTCTTTATTTTGGGATTGACTGCTGGATTAATGCGTGCGGAAATGCGCTTGCCCTCTGCAATCTATGAATTTTTAAGTGTTATACTTCTTATTGCTATTGGTTTAAAAGGGGGTATAGAGTTATCAAAACAGCCTTTTGTTGATTTATTGCCAGATATTGCTGCAGTTTTAGCAATGGGTTTTATATTGCCCCTCTTGGCCTTTCCAATTCTATATTATCTTGGTCGCTTTAAAAAAGCCGATGCTGCGTCAATTGCAGGGCATTATGGATCAGTTAGTGTTGGTACTTATGCTGTAGCAGCTTCTTATTTGGCCTCATTAGGAATTGCTTATGAAGCGCATATGCCACTTTTTCTAGTGGTGCTTGAAATTCCTGCAATTATTGTTGCAATTGTATTGGTGAGGGGTATTTCTAAACAAACAAAGTGGGGGCAATTGTCCCATGAGATTTTTTTAGGAAAAAGTATTGTCTTATTGATTGGTGGTCTTGCCATAGGCTGGATTGCAGGAGAAGAGAGTATCAAGTCAATCTCTGGTATGTTCTTTGATCCTTTTAAGGGTGTCTTAGCTTTATTCCTCTTGGAAATGGGATTAATTGCAGCGAGTCAAGTTGGCGCTTTAAAGCGCTATGGTTTTTTCTTGCTAGGTTTCGGTATTATTTTCCCAATAATTTCATCAGTTGTTGGAATTGCTGCAGCTCTGTTTTTAGAATTATCAATTGGTGGCGCTGTGATGCTTGCTACCTTGGCTGCTAGTGCATCTTATATTGCAGTTCCAGCAGCAATGAGAATTGCATTGCCAGAATCGAACCCAACATTATCTTTGACTGCTTCACTAGGCATAACATTTCCATTTAACATTATTTTAGGTGTTCCACTTTACCATCAGATAGCAACAGCATTATATTAAGGTACGATAGATATGAAACAATATTCAATGAAGCTGGTTACAATTGTAACCGAATCGATTCTAGAGCATCACCTAGAAGATGATTTGGATAAATTAGGCATTCATGGCTATACAATTGTTGATGCTCGAGGTAAAGGTAGTGAAGGCATGAGAGATGACTTTTGGTCTAACCAAGGAAACATTCGAATTGAAATTGTCTGTGATGAAAAAACTAGCGATACAGTAACAGAATTTCTTTACAAGCATTACTATAGCGATTATGCTATGATGCTTTATGTTAGTGACGTTAGTGTTTTGAGAGGTAAAAAATTTTAATACAGTGTCTTAGACATTTGTAACATCCTATAAACTAGCATGCATAGACTATGAGTATGTTATAATTTACTTATATGAATCAGATTTTCATCTTATTAAACTTCTATGGTTTATAAGCTTCTAACACTGGTTAACTAGATTAAAGAATACACGCTATTCTTAAAAATTACTCATGGTCAAGTTAATCTTTTATTGTACAGATAGACTAAGTCATGAATAAATTTGCAAAATATTTGCCTTTTTTGGCATGGATACACGAGCTCAAAGATAAGAAAGTCTTAAGAGCAGATATGGTGGCTGGATTAACGGTTGCATTGGTATTGGTGCCGCAGTCAATGGCTTATGCGCAACTAGCAGGGTTGGCGCCGCAGTACGGTCTCTACTCTTCATTCTTACCAGTCATGATAGCTGCATTAATGGGTTCATCACGTCAACTAGGCACTGGTCCTGTTGCGATTGTTTCTTTGTTAACGGCAGCAGCGATACCAATGGTAGTTCCAGAAGGGGCTGATATGGTGACTTATGCCGCCTATGCTTCTTTACTAGCGATAATGGTTGGTTTTTTTCGATTTGCCATGGGCGCGTTAAAGCTTGGATTTGTCATTAACTTTTTATCTCATCCGGTTGTTGTAGGCTTTACCAATGCGGCTGCTATTATTATTGCAACATCGCAATTAAATAAAATTTTTGGTGTTTCAAAAGGCTCGGGTGAGCAAAGTTATGAACAAGTTTGGGGAACTATAGTTAATGCTGTTAATGATGCCCATATTCTGACATTAATAATTGCTATATTTGCCGCCAGCATTATTATAGTTATTAGAAAATATCAGCCTAAGTTGCCAGGCGTGTTGATTGCTGTTGCAATTACGACATACATCTCTTATTTAATAGACTTTGGAAAATCAGTCGAAGAAGGTGGTTATGGGGGTGCAATTGTTGGCAAAATTCCAGAAGGTTTACCTAGTCTAATGGTACCAGATTTTGACTTTTCAGCAATGAGCGGAATGATGGTTGTTGCTATTACTATTGCGCTGATTGGATTTATGGAAGCGATTGCAATTGCCAAGGTAATGCAAGCCAAAACAAAGCAGAGATTGGATATTAATCAGGAGTTAATGGGCCAGGGTTTGGCTAATTTTGCCGCCGGAGTTTTTCAAGGCTATCCTATTTCCGGTTCTTTTTCACGATCAGCAGTAAACATTTCAGCAGGCGCCGTGACAGGATTTTCTTCAGTTGTTACCGCTATTTTAGTAGGCTTTACGTTATTATGGCTAACACCATTGTTGTATCACATTCCTCAAGCGGCATTGGCAGCTGTCATTATGACAGCAGTACTTAATTTGATTAAAATCGAACCAATAAAACAAGCTTGGAAGGTTGAAAAGCATGATGCAGTGGTTGCGGTTGTTACTTTTGTTTTAACAATAATAGCTGCACCGCATTTGGAAGATGGAATTTTGATTGGGATAATACTGTCTTTGGGATTATTCCTTTATCGCACGATGGAGCCAAGATTTACAGAGCTTTCTGCACATGATGGCTCGAACATGTTGGTTGATGCATTGGAAAATAAATTAGAGCGCTGTGAAGTGGTTTCTATTGTTAAGTATTCAGGCTCACTTTATTTTGCTAATGCAGGCTATTTTGAAGATAAGATCCTTGATTTAATCTCATCAAAACAAAAATGTTTAAAGTATATTATTGTAGATATGGCTGGAATTAATTGGATTGATGCAAGTGGCGAAGATATGCTGACTAGATTACTAGATCGTTGTTCTTCCAATGGTGTTGAGATTTTATTTGCTCGGACTGAAGGCATTGAGAAGGTTCTTAAGCGTGCAGGATTTATGGATAGATATGGCGAAAATCGTTTTTATGACCGACGAACTGATGCCCTTCGCTATGCATGGCGTGAACTCGGTGATGAAGATGCTGCATCAAAAAGCCCTTTAAAGCATTTGATTTCATAGGTCTTTTTTTTTAATTTAAACTCATTACGACTATGTCAAATATTAAAATTATTGCAGGTATTGTTTTCGCACTTTTTGCATTATTTTTATCAATAATCACCCCAACAGTTGCCATTGCTTGGATGCTAGCTATTTTACTATTAACGATCTATCTGTTTGCATTTGAGGTAGTTGATGTAGATGAAGCAGCCATCACAATTATGGTAATTTTAGGTTTGACTTCATTGCCATTAATTTATTCAATGATGGGTTTAGAGGAGGGACTGGTTGATAACAATAGATTGTTTGATGGCTTTTCTTCTAATGCCGTCATGTCCATTATTGCAGTAATGATAATCGGATCTGGCTTGGATAAAACAGGATTAATGACTAAAGTTGCAAGTTTTATTCTTAATAATGGTGGAAAATCAGAGACTAAAATTATTCCGATTGTCTCGTCAACAGTTGGAATTATTTCCTCATTTATGCAAAATGTGGGTGCTGCTGCATTATTCATTCCAGTTGTAAGTCGAATTTCGTCAAAGTCAGGCGTGCCAATGTCAAGGCTGCTCATGCCAATGGGGTTTACTGCGATTTTAGGCGGTACAATGACCATGGTAGGCTCGAGTCCACTGATTCTATTAAACGACTTAATTCTAGCTACTAACCAAGGTTTGCCTGTTGAAAATCAAATGGATACTTGGAGTTTGTTCTCGGTGACACCAATCGGTATTGCGCTAGTTGCAACGGGCATTATTTATTTTGTGGTAGCTGGCAAGTTTGTACTGCCAATGGTTAAAGAAGATCAATCAGAGTCGGTTTCTGCGGTTGAACACTTTCAAGAAGTTTATAAAATTAATTATGACCTATTTGAGGTTAGCGTGCCAGCAACTAGTAATTTAGTGGGCATGAAGCTTGATGATATTGAAACCATTTCACGCATTAGAATTGTCGCCATTCAAGACAATAACAATAATAGCTTGGTCGGACATGATTCAGTTGATCGTAGTACCTCTATTGAGGCTAATATGACACTTGGACTGCTAACTTCTAAAGAGGATTTAGATAATTTTGTTGATGGTTTTAAGCTAAATTTGTCAGACAAGATTGAAA